>SLRB01000259.1 GCA_007131165.1 Bacteroidales bacterium
AACTTGCAGACAAGGCAATGATCAGTAAAAAAATCAGCCCACATACATTCAGGCACTCATTTGCTACACACCTTATTGAAGGGGGTGCCGATCTGAGAGCAGTGCAGGAGATGCTTGGCCACGAGTCAATTATCACAACAGAGATATATACACACCTTGACAGGGAATATCTGAGGGATGCAATTATAAGGTTTCATCCAAGGTCGTGATTTTCTCCCGGAGAGAAGAAAACAGCCTGTTAAGATTCTCCCTGGTTTCCTCGTCAATATCTTCAACCGTCACCTGTCCAGATGCTGCTGCCTGTGCAAAAGATGCGGCGAGAAGGGGCCGTGAGATATTCTGATTGACTATATAGCCGGTATTGGTTCCTGAAATTCCGACTCTTTTCTTGATTATGTGCTTCTTGAAATCGAGTGTTGAAAAAATGTCTTCGGCCCCCTGGATCTTGCCGGCAAACAGCAGTTTCGATCGCTGATCGTTCTTTTCAAAGCTGTGCAGGTATGACTGCAGTTCAGCGATTATGTCACTGTTCTCATTATTATCGAAAAGGATTACCGTAAAATTAAATCCCCACCCCATGAGCAGATTTACCAGTGTGGTAACCCCTGCAGGTCCGTTAGCGGGAATGAAACTGTATTCTGAAGGTAGCTCGAGAATTTTAGAAAAGCCTGAAAAGTAATAGTACGTGCTGACATCCTCAACAATAACATTTTTTTTCCTGTTCAGTATCTCCTGCCGTATTGGACCGCCTCCCAGCAATGTGCATACCGGCGACAGTGTATCTGAAGTAGCAGAGTGCAGGTGTGAGGCGTCAAAAATTATTGTTTCACTATGCTCATTGTTATCGTTGGATCTCTGTACTGCCAGTAGTCTGTATAGCCTGCTGGTATCGACCAGGTGTGGTGAATGAGTAGTGTATATGATCTGTATCTTGCCTTTTATATCTTCAAAAACTTTAAGTACATCTTCCTGTGCACGCGCATGAAGGCTCAATCCGGGTTCATCAATGAGAAGTACCCGGCGACGGTTATGGTTTTCTCTTGCAAAAGCCTTAAGTTCAAGATAGAATGAGAGAAACCACCTTACTCCCCTGCTTCGTTGTTTCGGGTAAAGCCTTTCGTGCTGATCTTTTATCCAGAACTCAAGGTACGGCCTTCCCATTTTCTCAGGGTGAGTGATATCATAGTGTTCAAGTTCAAAATGTATCCTGATCTTATTGGTCTTGCCAAGATTTTGCCTCCAGTATTCCTGGAAGTCAACTGTGACTTCATTATTTAAGTTTTCAATTTTTTGTTTCAGAATCCTGTTGTTCGATTGCCTGAAAAATGCGGGATCCAGTCCCGCAACAATCAGAAAGTTCCTTACTGCCTTGTACCCTTCAATCCTGCTGTTATTCTCAAAAATATCTTCCAGATCGATCCTGTTGGGGAGCAGGCTGCTGAAGTCCTCAAAGAACTCAAAAGGAGGGATGTGCTTAAAGAACAGGTCGCCTGCTTCTTCATGGGAAAGCATTGCCTCATAATGCCTGTATTCGGTTTCAGCCTCTTCTTCAGCTTGTGCGGGTTCTGCATTGTCGATCAGCTTTTTTAATACCCTGACGCAAATTCCCGCCTTCTCTTTAAGTATCTCATAGTTGTGACTTTGTTCGATATACTTTTTCCTGGCCTCATAAAGTTTTGCTTCTCCTGCCTTTTTTTCTCTTCCTTCCCTTAAAAAAGGCAAGCTCTCTTCTATGCTTTTGAGCTCTTCGCTTTCACTTTCAAGATCAGTTATGGCTTTGTTGAGGCTGTTGCAAAGATCTATGCAGTTTTCCGCTTTCTCCCTTAAAAAACTGCTTTCGGCTATGCTTATCTTAACCCCGGAAAGCCTGCTTTCTGTATCCTTTAGTTTATCAGTCTTCTGCGAGATATCTTTTTCGGAGGCTTCTATTTTATGCCTGGTTATTTCCCGGTTCGCGGAATCCCGGGCACGTTTAAGCTGTTTTCCAAGGATGACCAATGATGAATTGATTGCCTCTGTCTCTTTCTTCAGTGAAATTATATCCTCTTCCAGTTTTTGAGCTTCCCGGGTCTTCTCAAGGAATTGCCTGATTATTTTTTCAGCTCCTGCGATTGTGCCGAGGCTTAGATCTTTTTCCTCATTTTTAATAGAATCAAAAATTGAAGCCACTCCTTCACCGGACAGGTAAACACGGCTTGAAAGGTCGGGTGACCATTTTCTGACCAGCACAAATTTGCCTGTTTTAGCTATCAGGTCAAGGACGCCCGGAGGTAACCCGCTGTTTTCGGTAAAGCCAAACTGCAGGTCATCTTCGGGTGTGAATGAGCAGGAGATTTCGGGCATGCTTAAGTCACTGCGAAGGACATCTTCAGATATCGTGCCCTGGAAGAAGCAGTGAAGAGCTTCGAGAACGGATGTTTTGCCTGATTCGTTCTGGCCTATAAGCGCAGTGATGTTATCGGCCGACAGGGTGTTCCATCCTGAATCGATAATGCTTCTGAAGTTTTTAATCCTAAATTCTGAGAAACGCATATTATTTTTATCAGGTTATTACAAAGCCCATGACCAGTATATCATCAATCTGTTCATTGTTCCCCATCCAGCTTTCAATTGTGCCTTTGAGAATGTCATGCTGATCTTTCATGTTTTTCAGGTGAATATCCATCAGCAGGCTCTTAAAGGGGCCGTACTTGAATTTCTTGCCTCTCGGACCTCCGAACTGATCGGCAAAACCGTCTGAAAACATATATATCCTGTCATTCTTCCTTATCTTTATCAGGTGGTTTGAGAAAGGCATCTCATCTACTGCATTAATACCAACAGGCATTTTGTCAGGCTTGATCTCTTTAAGTCTGCCGTTCCTGATAAGATACAGGGGGCTGTTGGCGCCTGAATACTGAAGCTCTGACTTTTCATGGTCAAGGATGCACATGGAAAGGTCCATGCCGTCTTTTGCTTCATCAAAATTACCTGTCTGGTTCAGGCACTCCATAACTTTCTCTCTTAGTCTATTCAGTATCCTGTCCGGTTTTCCGGTGCAGTCTGACTGAACAACATCATTCAGGCATGAAATGCCAAGCATACTCATCAACGCACCCGGCACTCCGTGACCCGTGCAGTCGGCAGCAACAATCACGGTATGCCTGTTTTTGGATGAGGCCCAGAAGAAATCGCCACTTACCACCTCCTTTGGCATATACAGGGTGAAATACTCTCCGAGCATCCGTTCCATTAAAGCTTCAGAAGGCAATAATGCCTTCTGAATCATTCCTGCATATCTCAGACTTTCTGAGATTTCCCTGTTCCTGATATATAACGGATCAACCATTTTGTTGATAGAAAACCGAAAAGTACAAAATATTAACAAATTATTGAATAGCAGCGGGGATGTTTTATTGTGGGGAGCCTCCAAATTACACGTGTTTGATCTGAATGGCATCTTGTTTTCAGTGGTAACAGACAAATTGTCGTCTTTGGTTGCAAACAAGCCGTTTGGTAAA
This sequence comes from Bacteroidales bacterium, assembly GCA_007131165.1. Taxonomy (GTDB): domain Bacteria; phylum Bacteroidota; class Bacteroidia; order Bacteroidales; family PUMT01; genus PXAP01. Next base: position 3,501 of record SLRB01000259.1, read on the forward strand.
TAATTTGCTGGAGACAAAATAAACACGACAAAATGGTGTTTCTTTATTTGATCAAATTAGATAACAATTCAAACATAAAAGAAAATGGCTCCAATCTGGATAATATTTATAGTCTTTATGCTTCTAAGCTGGCTAGTCGGAAACCAGCTTAAGTCGAGGTTCAAAAAATATTCGCAGGTTCCGGTAAATTATGGCATCACGGGAAAAGAAGTAGCAGAGCAGATGCTATATGACAACGGGATAAGCGATGTTCAGGTTAGATCTGTTCCCGGACAGCTAACCGACCACTACCATCCGGTACAGAAAACAGTAAACCTGAGCCGGGAAGTGTATTACGGAACAAGTGTTGCTGCCGCAGCCGTTGCAGCTCATGAATCCGGCCATGCCGTGCAGCATGCAAGAGCCTATGCTTTCCTTCAGATGAGATCGGCACTTGTACCTGTTGTTAGTTTTACCTCCAAATGGGTTCAGTGGGTCCTTTTGGCCGGAATAATTCTCGTAGAGACCAATCCCGGGATACTTCTGGCCGGTATTATACTGTTCGGACTTACCACACTGTTCAGTTTTATTACCCTGCCGGTTGAGATTGATGCCAGCAAACGTGCACTTGCCTGGTTGAATCACAGTAATATAACTACGAGGTCGACACATCCTCAGGCACAGGATGCTTTGAAGTGGGCAGCTTATACTTATGTTGTTGCTGCCTTGTCATCTCTTGCAGCATTGCTCTACTACATCTGGATCTTTTTGGGCCGGCGCAATTAACTGTTTACTCAGCTAAAGCTGATAAGTATTTCTTGGTCCTCGTGGGGTAAACAACACGAGTGTCTAACTTTAAATGGAAGTATTTTAAACTGTTGCCGGCACCCCGTGCCCGGACAGAGGGCCCGTTTATCGGATCGTCGACCTTCTCTGCAAGGGTGGCTTAACAGTCAGGAATTCCATATCCTCAAGAGCATGACATGAATTGCATGTATTCATCATCATATCTATGCGCCTTTCAAACATTTCGGGGTCACGTTCGCCGATTGCCTCCTCAACATCAGGTATGGCCTTTGTCATAAACTGCTGGGCTGATGCTGCCCGTTCCGGCCTTCTTTCAAGACCGAGCTCCAGTGCTTCCTCCATCTCCTCGATCTGGTGTCCTGCATATTTCCAGTTGCCGTCATTTCCTGCCCACCACAACTCCTGAAACCTGTAATCGACTTCCCACATTGCCTTGCCAAAGCCACCCAGATGTTCGGTAACAGTTTCGAACTTTTCATTTACTTCGCCTGTGAGCCATCCTCCTGAACCCACGGGCCGGTCTGATACACCTCCGCAACTTGCCAGAAATAAGATGAGGGATGCCATTAAGATCATTATGCTTTTTCTCTCCATTTTTGAAAGGGTTTATTAGTGTTAGAGTATCTTAATAATATAAGCCTGGCCAGGTAAACATAAAAATTATATAACCGGCACAAGCCATCAGGTGCTTGTCAGCTTACAATAATAAAAATACAAAAAAAATGTGATTTATTGTAACATTTCCCGGGCTGGATAGTCTTATAAATAGAAAATGTACAAAACCGGACACCAATGTACCGCAACCGTACATGGCAGAAAACATTGGCAAGCTTATAAGTATCACTAAGACAGACAGATGGGGTTTTTGGCACGGATACTGATAAGATGTAAGTAAAAAACACCTAAAGATTAAACAGATGAAGATAGATCTGAAACCCAACGAGGTTGTTGTAAAAGCCGGGAATTCCGACAGGCTTGACAACGGGTCCAAAATTGACGGGAAATTTATTGTGACCAACCAGAGGATATATTTTAAATGTTTGAACGGTCATGCCGAAAGATATGACATGGAGATCATGCCCTCTGATATCAGCGAAGTGCACTTCTTTAATACAGGGTTGTTTTCTCCAAACGGGTTGAACCTTATTCTCAAGGGTGGTGAAGAGGTCAGGTTCCGCGTCAAGCAGAGAAACTCCTTTGGTGAGCTGATAAACAGGATGTATTGATCAATCCCCCTATATAACCGGTAAATAAGCCGGACTTTTATATCAAGAGTGGTTCATAATAGAATACCCTTTCCGCAGCGCTTTCGCGGAAAGGGTATTTTAATGTCAAACTGGCTGTTTAATTATCGAACCCAATTAATTCCTAAACCGTTCTGGTTGAAAGCATACCGCATGCTGCATTTATATCTTCACCCCTTGATTGCCTGATGGTAGCGATTATACCCTTTTTGTTCAACGCATCCCTGAACCCTTCCATGACCGGAGGCTCAGAACTCTCGAGCGGCACCCCCGGGATTTTATGGAACCTGATCAGGTTGATCCTGCATCTTATACCATTAAGTATACGTGCCAGTTCACGGACATGTGCCGGTGTATCATTAAGTCCCCTGAACATAATGTACTCAAAAGAAACTCTCCTCTGGCGGCTTGTGTCGTCAGATACCAGTTCCTCAATTATTTTTTTAAAGGGATGAACCTTTTCAGCAGGCATCAGATCATTTCTTTCATGTTCAAAAGGCGTGTGGAGGCTCACTGCAATGTGGCACCTGCTTCTTTTAAGAAGCTCCCTCATTGCAGGCATTATACCAATTGTTGAGACGGTAATCCGTCGCGGACTCATACCGAAGCCCCAGTCTGCCGTCAGTATTTCCAGACTTTTAAGTAATTCATCGAGGTTATCAAGAGGTTCGCCCATGCCCATATAAACAATATTGGTAACTTTTTTGCTTTCCGGTATGGACTGAAGCTGATTAAGGATCCCGCCTGCAGTAAGGTTGCCCTGGAAGCCCTGTTTGCCGGTCATGCAAAAGAGACATCCCATTTTACAACCTGCCTGTGTTGAAAGGCATAATGTGTTTCTTTTTTTTTCAGGAATATATGCTGCTTCCACATAATTGCCGCTGCCGGCAGGGAAAAGGTATTTTTTTGTACCGTCGGCCGATACCATCACATTCCTGTATGGGGTAAGGCCCGTTTCAAAATACTCTGCAAGTTTGTGCCTTGATGAAAGAGGAAGGTCGGTCATTCCTTCAGGTGAGGCTACTCCCTTGCCATAGAGCCAGCCGGCTATCTGCCCTGCTGCATACCGGGGCATATCCAGATTGACGGCTATCTCTTTAAGTTCATCAAGTGTTTTACCGAATAGTTTGTCGCTGCCAGCGTTCTGTGCCATGTTGCAAAGATAGCAAGGTTAAAGATCAGTTTCTTTTAATACCATAAAAATTAATATACTTTTACAATATCGTGATGAGAATAAAACAAAAATACTATGAAGAATCTTGACTATGGTATAATAGGGAACTGCATGAGTGCAGCACTTGTTTCCCGTGACGGGTGGATTGACTGGTGCTGTCTTCCCGATTTCGGTTCAAAATCCGTCTTTGCAAGAATTCTTGATAAAGGAATTGGCGGCACCTTTGGGTTTAAAGTTGACGATGGCTACACTACAGAACAAGAATACCTGCCTGCAACCAATATCCTGGTAACGAAATTTGAGAGGGGAGAAGACAGGTTTGAGGTTCATGACTTCATGCCGAGATACTACAATGAAGCACGAGGGTATTATGCCCCGCCAGATATCGTGAGGTTTATTATCCATATTTCCGGAAAGCCTCAGTTCAGTGTAGTGTACGATCCCAGGCTCAATTATGCCAAGGGAAAAACCAGTACACAGGCTAATGAACTTTATATAAAGAGCTACAGTACTGAGGGGAAATATGAATCGGTATATCTTTATACCGACCTTGACAAAAAGAGTATCACCGGCGGTAAACCGGTCACCCTTGAAAAGAATGCCTTCTTTTTACTATCATATAACCAGAAGATAAGGAGGCAGGACATTAACAGGATCTACCTGAAGTATGAACGGACTAAAGTTTACTGGCTCAACTGGTCGGAAAGGACCATCCATCTTGATCTTTACGATAAGGAGGTTAACCGCAGTGCGCTGGTTTTGAAATTGCTGACCTTCCAGAAATCCGGTGCCGTTCTGGCAGCGGCTACCACTTCTATACCTGAAGCGATAGGGGAGGTGAGGAACTGGGATTACCGGTTTTGCTGGATACGTGATGCGGCAATGACCATCAGGATATTCAATAAGATTGCCCATACCAATGAGGCCCTCGGCTTCCTTAAGTTCATTATAGATGTGACACCTGCAAAGGATGAACGGATACAGATCATGTACGGGATCAGGGGAGAACGAAGGCTTAAAGAGAAATTCCTTGACCATCTGGAAGGATATTGCGGTTCAAAACCGGTTCGTGTTGGCAACGCTGCCTATAAACAAAAGCAGCATGACATTTACGGGGTCCTGATGGATGTTATTTACCAGGACATGACTATGTACCAGGTATCAACCGAACATGCCGAAGAGTTGTGGACGATTGTTCGCAGTATTGTAAAATCGGTCGAAGTCAACTGGAAAAAACCTGACAAGGGCATCTGGGAGATCCGGTCGGAGGGAAGCCATTTCACCTTTTCAAAGCTCCTATGCTGGGTGGCGGTTGACAGGGCAGTGAGAATTGCACGGTTGCTGAGAATGGATGAATATATCAAAGAATGGACCAGGCTGAGGTGTATGATAAGCGACGAAATTCACGAAAAAGCGTGGAACAACAAAATGCAGGCTTTCACTCAGTCATATGGCAGCGATCATATGGATGCATCAAACCTGCTTATGGAAACTTACGGGTTCCTGGAGGCTTCCGACCCCAGGTTCATAAAAACAGTCGAGGCCACCCAAAGAGAGCTGATGAGGGACGGACTTATGTACCGTTACAAAAATGCCGATGATTTCGGACTTCCCACAACATCTTTTACTATCTGTAATTTCTGGCTTGTTACAAGTCTTTGCAGGATAGGGAGGAAAGATGAGGCTGCAGAGATGTTCAAAAGGCTTCTTTCATACAGCAATCACGTGGGGCTTTTTAGCGAAGATATAGAATTCGGCACACACAGGCTGCTTGGCAACTTCCCCCAGGCTTATTCGCACCTTGCTCTTATTGAATCGGCAATGGCGCTTGCAAAAGGAACCACCAGCGAATCCAAATTATTCAAGACCCTGGAAAAGCCCTGAGGAGTTATAAATTCTTTATCTGTCTGTGAGTATTTTTAGATGAAAAAATTTGACTACGTCGATTTTGCATGCGATATTTGACTTTCAAATGATATTCAAATAATGCAAAATTCATGTTCTTTTGCATTAGGGAAAATGATACAGTCCGCAAACATACATTTCACTGCGAGGCTTCTTTACGTGAACATAAAGAGGCGTGATCCCTATCGCTATACCTTCTGCTGATTAGAGATATTTCTGCTTTCGCGGAAGTGGCTCATAAGGATCACCTTACCCGCAAAAAAATTCTGCATTTATTTAAAATATTATAATAATGGAACTGCCGTTTTCTGAATCATATAAGATAAAGATGGTTGAAGCCATCAGGAAAAGTACCCGCGATGAACGGGAAGTATGGATTAAAGAGGCCAAATACAATGTTTTTAATCTTCAAAGCTATCAGGTCTATATCGACCTGCTGACAGATTCCGGAACAGGAGCCATGAGCGACCGGCAATGGTCAGCCATGATGCTCGGCGATGAAAGCTATGCCGGAGCTTCCAGCTACAGGAGATTGAAAGAGACTGTTCGCGACATAACCGGATTTGAGTGGTTCCTGCCCACTCACCAGGGCAGGGCTGCAGAAAATGTACTGTTCTCAACACTGGTAAAGGAGGGAGACATCGTTCCCGGCAATTCACATTTTGATACCACAAAAGGACATATCGAGTTCAGGAAGGCTGCAGCTGTCGATTGTACAGTTGACGCAGCCTTTGATACATCGGCAGATCACCCGTTCAAAGGGAATATTGACCTGCTTAAACTGGAAGATGTTCTAAGTGAATACCCCCCTGAAAGAATTCCTTTTGTAATTGTAACTATTACCTGCAATTCGAGCGGGGGGCAGCCTGTTTCAATGGATAATCTGAGGGCGGTACGCGAAATGGCAAACCGGTACGGGGTACCTGTGGTATTTGATGCGGCGAGATTTGCCGAAAATGCCTATTTCATAAAGAAAAGGGAAAAACTATACAGTAACAGGTCAATCAGGGAAATTGCCGGCGAAATGTTTTCGTATGCAGATGCCATGACCATGAGCAGTAAAAAGGATGCAATAGTGAACATGGGAGGATTTATAGCCTTCAGGAAAGAGGAGTGGTTCAGGAAAGCATCGGTGTACAACATAATGTTCGAAGGTTTCATAACTTACGGCGGGATGTCCGGGCGTGACATGAATGCGCTTGCGCGCGGTCTTGAAGAAGGAACAGAATTTGAATATCTCGATACCCGGGTACGCCAGGTTGAATACCTGGGGCAAAAGCTCAGGGAATACGATATTCCGGTTCAAACTCCCATAGGTGGCCATGCTGTTTTTATAGATGCCGGCAAATTTTTACCACACCTGCCCAGAGAAGAATTTGCTGCCCAGACACTGGTAACCGAGCTTTACCTGGAAGGTGGCGTCAGGTCTACCGAAATCGGCACACTGCTGGCAGACCGCGACCCGGTAACAAGAGAAAACCGCTATCCTGCCGTTGAATATGTGAGGCTTGCTATACCCAGGCGTGTATACACCAACAACCATATGAATGTTGTTGCTGCAGCAATGAAAAACATATACGACCGGAGAGAGAGTATTATAAGAGGTTACACGATCGTAAGGGAGGCTCCCATCATGAGGCATTTTACAATCGAGCTGAAACCGGCTGGAGAGTAATCTTGCCCATACCGGAATTTATAGTGAAACTGACGCTGCCTGCCCGGCCTCTTGCAGTGCACCTGCAATTAAATTATTGCTGTAAGATGGCTGTGAATATCTCCTGCCACTATCCGGACAGCCCGTTGAGAGAATTAAGCTTATCCCAGTGGATTCCGGAAAAGTCCGCCAGGCTGTCGAGACGGAGGTCGGCAATGCTGAATTTGGGATTGTTCCTGTTGGCCTCTTCGGGTATTGCAATGGTTCTCATTTTAGCTGCCTTGGCAGCTATCAGCCCGGCAAGCGAATCTTCAACAGCAAGGCAGTGGCCCGGATCAAAGCCCAGTTTCCTGGCAGCAGAAATATACACGGCAGGATGGGGTTTGCCATACTCTTCATGTACTGCGCTGTGAACGATGCCAAATGCATCCTTTAACGTGAGTTTTACCAGTATCCTGTCAATTACGTGTGGTGCCGATGATGAGGCCAGCGCCACCGGCATGCCCCTGCTCTTCAGGAATCCGATCAGATCATATACGCCCGGGGATGCTTCTCCTTTTTTGTCAATGATATCGCACACTGTCTCTTCGATCTCCCTTCCCACCTCTTCCTGCGATTTGCCTTTCCAGGGACTGTAGCTGAACCAGTGGGCAACTGTCTCGTCAGTTCGAAATCCGGTAGTCTGAAGGCACAGCTTGCTGTCAAGGTTAACTCCTACTTTTTTGAATACTATAATTTCTGCTTCACGCCAGAGGGGCTCGGAATCTATTAGAACCCCATCCATGTCGAAAATTACCGCTTTAATCATGATTTTAATCTTGAAGCGCAAAGATACTTTTTTCTGATTAATTTTGTGCCTCCCGGGAGAAATACATACATACATATAATATACAAACAACAGCTATGCAAAGCATAAGACAT
>SLRB01000328.1 GCA_007131165.1 Bacteroidales bacterium
TACCGGGGGGCCGATAAGCATGCTCAACATAAACCACCTTACCAACTCCGATTTTTACACCGGTGCCTTCCCGGCCGAATATGGAAATGCCCTTGCCGGCGCCTTCGATATCAGGATGCGCAACGGCAACAACCAGAAGCATGAATTCATGGGGCAGGTGGGTTTCAATGGTTTTGAGCTCGGGGCTGAAGGGCCATTCTCCGGTAACAGCCAGGCATCCTACATGGCAAACTTCCGCTACAGCACCATGGAAGTGCTGCATGCCGTTGGCATGGATTTTGGCACCGGTACGGCGATACCTCAATACAAGGATCTCTCTTTCAAAGTAAACGTCCCGCTTGAGCGGGGACGCGTATCGGTGTTCGGACTTGGCGGCGACAACAGCATTGCGATGCTGGCTAGCAAGGATGATGACTCGCAGTACGGATTTTCCGGTCTCGACCTTTACAACAGTAACCGAATGGGGGTGCTGGGGGTCAGCCATGTACATTACCTTAACGACGATGCCCGCTTTACAAATACAGTTGCCGTATCGGGAATAGAGAGCACCGCCGATATTTTTGACCTTAGCTTTGACCCCGATAACCAGAGGATAAAGGAGGTACTGGGTGAGGTCAAATATACACTCTCTTCGAAGTACTCACACCGCTTCAACTCCCGTAATTACCTCAATACGGGTTTTGTATACGATTTCTATGATGTAAGCTATACAGGCTCTCAGCTTGACGCTCCCGGGGAAAAGTACGTCCATTACCTGGATAATTCGGGATCCATGAGTTTCGCCAGGCTGTTTGCCGAGTGGCAGCACCGGTTCTCGGATGAGCTGTCGGTCTCAACAGGATTACATTCTTCAAGGTTGTTCCTGAACGACAGCTATTCGGTTGAGCCTCGTATGGGACTGAAATGGGAGTTCACCGGGGGACAATCGCTGAACCTTGGTGCAGGAATGCACAGCCAGACACAGATGAAAGCTGTATATTTCAGCCAGCGCCTTACCGATACCCTGAACATGGTATATGAAAAGACCAACCGGGACCTGGACCTCTCACGCTCCATTCACCTGGTTGCAGGATATGACAGGCTGCTCGGCGATGAACACAGGCTGAAACTGGAAGTCTATTACCAGAGGCTTTACAACATACCGGTAGCATGGCGCAGGCCTGAGTTTTCGCTAATGAACCAGGGCGGGGGCTACTCTTTCCAGCTGTATGACAACATGGAGAACTCCGGTACAGGCGAAAACAAAGGTATTGAACTTACACTTGAAAAGTTTCTGAACAAGGGATTCTACTACCTGGTAACAGCGTCAGTATTTGATGCAGGATACCGCGGGTATGACGGTGTATGGCGCAATTCGGCATTCAATAACAATTTTGTATTCAATGCCCTTACGGGCTATGAATGGAGGGTAGGCAGGAACTCCCTTTTGTCGGTCGACCTTAAAATGGTTTACGCAGGAGGCCAACGCGTGCTCCCGATTGATGAGGAGCAGTCCCTCGCCGACAATGCCCTCCGCTATAAATGGAGCGAATCATATAATGAAAGGTTCCCCGATTATTTCAGGCTTAACGGACGGATAACCTTCCGTCTCAACCGTCAGAGTTTCGACCATGAGTGGGGACTTGACCTGCAGAACATAACTAACAGGGAGAATGTTTTCGTCCAGAACTGGGACAACCATAAAAAGGAAGCTGTAACCCACTACCAGATGGGCTTCATGCCGATGATGACCTACAGGATTTATTTCTGAGCAAGTTTGATATATATGAAACCCGAGTTTGTAAAAACCCTGTATAATGCAACAAAATAACAAAACGACCCTCTTTCTGATACTTACTTTTGCTATCAGTTTTACCGCTGCCGGATTATTCTGGTTACTAGGCGGAGAGTTACGCGGTACGGGAGGATTAATCCTTGCAACATCCTATATGTTCATTCCCATGATATCAGTCCTCGTTGTAGAAAAAATAATCTACCGGGAAGATATACGGAAAAAACTGTTCATTTCATTCAATCCGGATATATGGTTTCTCATTGCCTGGCTTATTGCCCCGGTAATAGTATTCGGTTCTGTTGCTGCAAGCCTCCTGGTCCCCGGTGTTTCCTATTCTCCCGGAATGGAAGGGATGTTTGACAGTTACAAGGAGATGATGACCCCCGAAGAACTTGAGCAGATGCGGATATCAATCGAGGTTATGCCTTTTCACCCTGTCTGGATGACCCTTGTTTCAGGGATGGTAGCCGGATTAACGATCAACGCGGTTGCAGGCTTTGGAGAAGAACTCGGGTGGCGCGGTTTCCTGGTCCGCCAATTCAGGGATATGAGCTTCATTAAAGCATCGGTCCTGACAGGCATTATCTGGGGTCTGTGGCATGCACCCCTCATCCTGATGGGGCATAACTACCCGCAGTACCCGGTGGCAGGGGTATTCATGATGGTTTTATTCTGTGTGTTGCTGAGCCCTCTGTTTCTGTATATAACTGTAAAATCAAGGTCGGTTATTGCTGCATCTGTCATGCACGGTACACTGAATGGAACAGCCGGGATATCACTGATGCTTCTGGAGGGGGGGAATGACCTGGTAACGGGGGTGGCCGGACTGGCAGGGGGTTTTTCAATAATAATTGTAACAGTCGCCTTTTACTTCTATGACCATAATATCAGCCGGGAGAAAATAATGACCAGTAAGATTTCTGCATATCTCAAATAATTCTTTTATCATGCTTAAGAACCAGATCATAACAGCATTCCGAAACCTTGTGCGGCAAAAGGGCTTCTCTCTTATAAACCTTGCAGGTTTAACCATTGGGATTGCAAGCTGCCTTCTTATAA
>SLRB01000022.1 GCA_007131165.1 Bacteroidales bacterium
AAACATTTTGCCCGGTTAAATTAGCCAATTATCAATTTGCAGCCAAAAATATTGTAATTAAAAGCAGATGCCTTATATTGCCCAAAATATTACTGTCAAAAAATTAATAAAACATGAACAGAAGGGAATTTACGCGCAAATCGCTTATGACAGCAGCAATGGTAAGCTCATTTCCGGTTTACTCAGCCATCAACCCGGATAAATCAAGAAATATCAAAAAAGGTATCATGTGGGGCACAATAGGGGTTGGAGACACTATTGCCGAAAAATTTCAAGCCGTAAAAGAAGCGGGGTTTGACGGAGTTGAGGTTATGAGCCACATGGACAGGGATGAGGTCCTTGCGGCAGCAGGTCGGACCGGACTTGAGATACCCAGCGTTTGCAATGCCCTGCACTGGGAGTACCCGCTGTCTCATCCCGATCCTGCCATTCGCGAAAAAGGTGTTGATGCGCTTGTTCATTCACTCGAAGATGCAGCTGCATACGGAGCCGATACTGTTCTGATGGTTCCGGGAAGGGTAAGCGCAGATGTGACGTATGATGAATGCTGGGACAGATCGGTTCCGGCCATCAGAAAGGCAGTGCCTGTAGCCGGTAAACTTGGAGTAAAAATTGCCATAGAGAATGTATGGAACAATTTCCTGCTGAGTCCTCTTGAGGCTGCCCGTTATATTGATCAGTTCAACAGCCCTTTTGTCCGGTTTTATTTTGACTGCGGCAATATACGGTTGTACGGCTGGCCGGAGCAGTGGATCAGGATACTTGGAGACAGGATAGCGAAGATCCATATCAAGGAATACAGCATGGAACTTGCCGATACACAGGGCAGAGGAGCAGGATTCAGGGTTGACCTGCTTGAGGGTGATGTAAACTGGCCGGAGGTTATGAAGGCACTTGATGATACAGGTTACGACGACTGGGCCATTACTGAGCAATCGGGAGGCAATACTCCCGAGGGTCTGGCTGACCTGGTTGTGAGGCTGACCAGAATACTTCAAAGCTGAATACCGGTTGACCTTGTTTAAAAATGCGCAGTTCTGGTTGAACCAGATATGGTGATCCCTACTGCATTACCAGTAAATTAAGGCATAAGCGGGGCTTTCTCATAAAAACATCAAGCCTGGAAGGTTATTCTGGTATTGATTTTACCTGTTTCCTATTGTTATTAAACAGGTATTTTGTATTTTACCAATCTAATTAAAACTACATTATATGACCGGATCACGTCGAAAATTCCTGAAAAATGCTGCAATTGCAGGAGCTGCGCTTTCAGTTGCTTCTTGCAGGGAGCTTGTTGTTAATGATGAAAAGCAGGAAACTGTCCACCCCAGGGGTTATACAAACCTCATTGGAGTTTCAACCTATTCATTCTGGCACTTCGACAGGACAAGAGAAGATGCCACAGTTGAGAACTGCATTGAGAGGTCAGCCAGGATGGGTGCAGACGGAGTTGAGATACTTAAGGTCCAGATGAGTAGTGAAGATAATGCCTATCTCCAGAAACTGAAGAGGATAGCACTGCATGCCGGGCAGCCGTTAATGGGTTTGTCGACCCACCAGGATTTCGTGTCGCCAGATAAGGATCTAAGAGACAGGAATATTGAGCGTACAAGAAAACAGATTGATATGGCCCACCGTCTCGGAATACCTACTATTCGTATTAATACAGGGCGCTGGGGTACTATCAGGTCTTTTGACGACCTGATGGACAACAAAGGTATTGAGCCCACACTTGAGGGATATACAGATGAGGACGGGTTTTCATGGGTAATTGATTCGATCGGACAACTTATTCCGATGGCAGAAGAGTATGGAGTTGTCCTGGGGCTGGAAAACCATTGGGGACTTGGCCGGACCGCGGAAGGTGTTATGCGGATTGTAAATGATATAAATTCACCCTGGTTGCAGGTCACTGCAGATACCGGTAACTTTTTTGAGGATAAGTATGAACAATTTGACATGATAGCCGAAAAAGCCGTGTTGGTGCAGGCAAAAACCTATTACGGCGGGGGTAACTGGTACACACTTGACCTGGATTATGATAAATACGCTGAAATATTGCGAAAACATGATTACAGGGGATATATTTCACTGGAGTTTGAGGGGCAGGAAGACCCGGAAACAGCGGTGCCAAAAAGCCTCGAAATGCTAAGGAAAGCGTTTGGCTGAAGGAAGGAAATAAGCAGGCATTGATCATATGTAAATAATCAAATAATTTATGGTATAACCTAATCGTTATAGATAAAAAAGCCTGATCAGCAACCATTGTGTTTTATGATCGATGTCCTGAATATTAATAAAAACCATATGTTGCCATGAGACATGTAAATAGCACCAGGTATTTCAGTATACCCGCAACCAGGATTGCAGTAGCGCTGACAATTATTATGTTAGCAGCTATTCTCCCTGCTAAGACAATTAGCGGCCAGGTATTGCAACCGGACAAGGATCGTTCCGGGTTGCCTGCGGTTGCTGCCGAATCTTTCAAAAATGATATGGAGAATAATGCAGACGACCTGTGTTCTATCAACGCAATAAAGCGTCACCTTTCACGCAATATCCGGTATCCTCAGGCGGCAGTTGAGGCCGGGCATTATGGTACTATTGAACTGTATGCCAGGATGAACAATGAGGGGCGGGTCAATGAAGTCCTTGAGCTACAGCCGGTACGTGACTATATCGATGTTGATGAATTAGTTATAGTAGGATATGCCCCTGATGGTATTGAAACCACCGAATCAACACGGCATTCAGAGTTGATTGACGAAAGCCGCAGGGTTATTATGTCACTTCCCAGGTGCGATATACAGGAGATATTTGGCCAGACGCTTAAATTTACCTTTAAGTTTGTGCTGCAATAACCACAGTACTATACCGGTCATGTACCCGACTATCCTGTGAACATTAATTTTAATGCTATTGGATAAACACTTTTCTTATATATTCAATATTTGCCCTGGTATCCTCCTCAAACCTGCCCCTTCGTCCGCTGGTCTCGAGAACAAGCCATTTGTCATAACCGATATCCCGCAGTGCGCCTGCACAAGCTTCCATGTCGACTTTGCCCTCGCTGCCGAAAATAAGGCTTGAGCCCTGGTTTTTAATATGCACTTCACACATGCGGTGATTTCCGATTTTCCTTATTTCACCCGGAACATCGTAGCCATTGCCCCATGAATTGCCGGTATCATAGTAGATCTGAACCATGGGAGAACCTATTTCATCAATGATCTGAAGATTCTGACCTGCCGTAAGAGTGTTTTCGAGCCCGATTATCACTCCAAGGTCCTCTGCACGCGGTACAATCTGCTTCATGACCGCTATGACCCGTTCGACATCCTTTTCTTTCCATTTGTATTCGGCAAAAGGCCCTGAAGAGATGTTTATGTAGTTGCCCGATTCATCTCTTTCAAGTAAATCGCCGTTTCCAAAAAATGCAGTAAGAATATTGGTTGATCCAAGGGCACTGGCTGCTTCCAGTGCGTCTACGACATATATGGCCGACTGGGGTTCAGTTGCCAGGGGTATCTGGTTAAGTATGCTTCCTGCAGCAACTGAACAGAACACAACTTTATGTTCCCTTCCAAGTTCAAGGTAACGTCTGCGCACGGAACTGTCTCTCAGAGGAATGTGGTCAGGTGCAGTGCCGACACTTACCTGGATTGCCTCCAGGCCTACTTCGGCAGCCAGTGGAATGTAAGAGGGGTCGGCCGATTGCCCCAGGTTCCAGTCACACATACCTATACCCGAGGGTTTTGCAGTGCTGCACGCTGCAATAACGGGGGCAGGCATACCAGCCATTATTATTCCTGCCATAGTCTTCTGAATAAATGATCTCCTGTTCATTACTTATGTGTTTTGATTTGAAAACGTAATACTAACCGGTTTTTGGTCTGCCAACACGGCCTATGAATAATGATATAAGCACAAGAATGCCTGCCATAACCGCAGCAATCGTCAAGCTTTGCTGTACCGTCGCATCAACACTGAGGTTGCCGATAATATTCGGAACAAATGTCCCGCCCAGCAATCCTACCGAGAATATTATGCCGAAAATACTACCGTAAAGGCTCGGGTTGAATTTACCGAAGGTGACCCCCACAATTGTAGGGAAAATAGGGGCGAATGCCAGTCCCGCCAGAATTACCGCAACTATCCCAAGTGCAGGGCTTTCAGCAACAACCATTAAAAGAATTGCGGCCAGCGAAACCACCGACATTATAATTATCACTTTCCCACCCATTGCTGTCAGGTTCTTAATGGTTGATGTAAGAAAACGTCCAACCATCATTGCCACTCCGAAAAGGCTGAGAACTATACCTGATCTGGCAGAAACGCCAGATACTCCGGCGTCTGTATATAGCTCGTTCATGAGCGACCTTATCCATGTTCCCATTGAAATTTCAAGGGAGATGTAACAGAAAAGGGCAATTGCCGCGACAACAACTGCAGGTTTGACCAGTACTTTAAATGCCATAGTGAATTCAAACCCGATTGAGACTTTCGGATAGGTGGCTGATACTGAGAAACCCAGAAATATCAGCATCAGTACGGCAATAACGATCAGTGCAGCGTTATAGCTCATGCCAAGGGAATCAAACATGAAAACAATAAGCAGAGGAGTGATTATATAGCCAAGACCAAAAAATGCATTGCCAAAATTGCTGGCGCGTGCAGGGTCGTTACCCTGGAACAGAACGACCGGTATCAGGGTGTTCCCTACGGTGTTTAACGACATTGCACCGAAACCCATAAGTATACATGCAAAGAGTGCAAAACTAAAGGTGGCTGCAAAGGAAAGAAGCAGCATGCTTAGTGCTGTAACTACGAAACCAAAAAAAGCTACAGGTTTGTACCCGATCTTGTCAACCATCGGGCCTACAAAAAGCTGGACAATGCAACTGGTCAGAAACATTCCCAGCACAAGTGTGCCGAATTGTCCTTCGTTTATGCCCAGGTAGGTCATGAGCTCGGTTGAAATTGAACCCAGGATGATAAAACAAATGGCGAGTGTGAACACGGCCATGAGAGCTACAACAGCAGCACCTTTGTAATTTTGGTTTTCCATTTTTTTGGAGATTTAGGTTATTTATTGACAGGATTAATGGCATTAAAATACTTTCTCCCTGCCGGCAATTAATACCGGCGAATAGAGACGTTTCCAAATTTATGGTATCTGCCGGTCAAATGCAACCCTGAACAACACTTTTCCCGGATACACCGGACCGGTTCAGGGATATCCTTACCTTAAAATGGGTTGCAGCTGTTATTAACAGACTGGAATTAAGCATGCTTTAATGTCCTAACGGCACTTAATCTAAAGGATGCAAATGGAAAAGAAAAACGAAATGCACAGCAAAAACAGGACAGAAATCCGACTTTACCCGGGGACTGCAGTCCTTGTTTTACCGGATTTTACCGCCCACCTCTCAGCTCATTTAGCGATATTATCTTTATATCAGCAGGGGCAAGTTGATGCGGGGTGAGAATTTCTACTATTTTATCCCTGCCGGGCAGGATATCGAAAAAGTTGCTGCTGAATGTTGCATCAGGATCTTCTGTTTGCAGGAATACGTTTCTGGCCAGCTTATCGGTGGAGAGGACTGCCTTGTAGCCTCCTGAGACAGCTTTAAGGCTTAGTGAAACCTGCGTGTCAGGCAGCTCCTGGTACCTGGGTGCCGTAAAGTAAAGCGTGTTTCCGGCAACAGCCTCACCGGCTGAAAACAGATCAGCAGTCAAAACTATACTGCCTGGCCGGTCTCCGGCCGGCAATGATGGCTCTGCGATGGAGTGAACAACAGTGGATGTGTTTGATGGTATACTGACTTCTATCGTTTCGCCCCATAATTGGTTGCCTGAAAAATCGATAAGCGAAAAACTGAGCTCGGCCCCGAATGGATCAAGCCTGTCGGATACAACGTATATATTGATATTATCACCTTCGATAACCGGCGAAACTATAACCTCCTCAAAGGCATCCCTCACAGCGTAGTGAGAAGCTTTCCAGCGATTATGGTAATCGACGGTTGACCACGAAATTGTTGGCCAGCAATCGTTAAGTTGCCAGTAAAGCGTTCCCATGCAATGAGGCATAGCTCTCCGGTGTGACTCTATGGCTGTGCGGTACCCCTTGGCCTGCAGCAGCTGGCTGACATAAGTAAAACCGGCAAAGTCTTCAGGCACCCTGTAGTACATCTCCATATACCACCGGATCATGTCGTTGCCATCGAAACCTGGTGCCAGCCATGACATATCGCTCCGCTGCCTGTGCCTCATAACTTCTGAGTCTATATCCCAGTCGCCATCCATAGAAAAACTTTTGATGGTATGCATTCCAGGAAAGGCCTGCATACCCCACTCGCTGACGAAACGGGGCACGTTACTGGCATAGTTGGAGAACGGCTGCTGCCCGAACCATACTGTCCAGTCATGCTCATCACCCGATCTCCTGTCTGCCGGGGTATTGCCGACCGACGAGGGGGAGGAGGACCAGTATTCGTTCTTGGGATCAAGTTCAGAAACTACTTCGGGAAGTATTTCGTGGAAGATCCGCTCGTAGGTGCGCCACATGAAATCGCGCTGCTCAGGGGTGTAATTGTCCTGCCAGTCCCAGTGGTGCCAACCGTGCAGATTCTCGTTGTTGCCGCACCAGAGTGCTATTGAGGTATGGTTCCTCAATCTTCGTACGTTGTATATGGCCTCGTTCCTGATGTTTTGAAGGTGAGCATCGTCACCGGGCTGCAGATTGCATGCAAACATGAAATCCTGCCACACCAGCAATCCGTTACGGTCGCACAACTCATAGAAGTAGTCATCCTCGTAAATGGCACCGCCCCAGACCCTGAGCATGTTCATGTTGGCGCTTACAGCATTATTAATCAGGTTTTCATACATCTCATCGGTCACCCGCGGAGTAAGTGTTTCAGAGGGTATGATGTTTGCTCCTTTCATAAAGACCGGAACCCCGTTTACCTCGAAAAGGAATGAGTGGCCTGTTTCGTCGGGTTCCTGCACCAGTTTTACCGTTCGCACCCCGTATTCGATGTCGTGCCTGTCGATTTCTTTTCCGTCCTTTTCCAGCCTGAAGCTGAGATCGTAGAGGTAGGGCTCACCAAGACCATTGGTCCACCACAACCGCGGGTTGTCTATGGCAAAGCTCAACGTGGCTTCGTTGTGTCCCTGATCTGCTTTCATGCCTTCGGATATGCCTGATTTTTCTCCGTTTATATAAAGCGAAATGACGTACTCTTCTTCGTTAAGGGAATAAATATCAACACCGGCAGATATCATGGCCCTGTCATCGCCGGCCACGGTGGTTTCAAGATAGAGGTCGGATATCCTGGCACTGTTCCAGGCTGTGAGTCTCACGGGGCGCCATATTCCCGATGTTACAAGCCGCGGTCCCCAGTCCCATCCATAATGAAAAGGAGCTTTCCGGGTAAAAACACTGGTTTGACGGTCGGGTGGCGCCTGCTCATTGGTTGCAGGTATGTGATAGTCCACCTTCTGAAGCTTTTCCATACCAACCCTTACGGGGGAATGAAACTGGATGCGCAGCTCGTTTTCCCCTTCATGCAACAACTCCAGGCATCTGATACGGTGACCAACAAACATATTGTCTGAAGTCAGTATATGATGGCCGTTAAGGTGAACATCGGCATAGGTGTCCAGCCCCATAAACTCAAGCTCGGCAATATCCCTCTTGAGCATGCCGGCGTCAACTTCAAAGGTGGTCCGGTATTCCCAGTCAGCGTCCTCTATCCACTGTACACCATTCTCATTTGTGCGCCAGAAGAAATCCTCTATAATGCCGTTTGCCAGCAGGTCGGCATGTACAGTACCCGGCACATCTGCGGGGAGCCAATCATTGTCGCCGGACTGCCTGAACTGCCAGTTACTGTTAATTTCAATTATCATAGCCGGGCCGGCTTGTTGGGGGTGGCTGCATGAAATCATGGCTATAGCAATCAGGGCTGCAATCAGAAGAGGGGAGAAGACCGGGAATTTATTCATTATCAGGAATGGTTGATTGGGAAGTATTTGTTTTTTTTGAAGAAATACTGATGTGCTTGACCGGGTTATAGTCTTGCAAAGGTTGATGTAAATATGCAAAAAAATCCTGCTGTTTCATTAATAATTTAAAATAAAAACTGACTTGCAATTTTTAACGGAGGGAATTAGGCTCAAATATTTTATCTTGCATAGTAAAATATCTATTGGCAATAATTATATGGCATAAATAAGAATTTCACTATGTTCATTTCGCTCCTTAATAATATTACCCTGCTTGTGTCACTGAGCATAATTCATTCATTACTGCTCAGGTATCTCAAACCTGCCTCCAAAAGATTCAGGGCATTTTCCGGGTTGTTATTCGGACTGGTTGCGATAACAGGAATGCTGAATTCGGTAGAAATTATGCCTGGAATAATATTTGACGGCAGATCTATCATCCTTGTTACTGCAGCTGTCTTCGGAGGGCCTCTGCCAGCAGTTATTGCAATGGTGGCAAGTTCTGTTTTCCGGATTTATCTTGGAGGAGCGGGAACTCTGATGGGGGTTCTTGTGATCGTTGAATCGGGGTTGCTGGGTATGATTTTTTATTACCTCAGAAAAAAATATGACTGGGCATCCGGACCATTTCCTTATTTTTTACTTGCCATGGCTGTTCATTTAATTATGCTTGCGCTTTCAGCTTCCCTTCCGGGGACTGTTGCGTCTGAGGTTTTACCAAGAATAGCCCTTCCAGTGCTGTTATTATACCCGGTTGCAACATTATTGCTGTTCCTGCTCTTCGAGATGCAGGAGAAATATTCAGGGCTTGTCAATAAATTGTCAGATAATGAGGCAGCACTCAGAGAGGCAAACAGGATAGCCGGGATGGGCAGGTGGGAATTTGATCTGGCAACTAACAACCTGGAATGGTCGGAGGAGATATTTGATATTTTTGAACTTGACAAAAAAATATTCAAACCTTCCTATGAAGCATTCCTGAATAAAGTTCACCCGGAAGACCGTAATAAGGTCGACAGGGCCTACAAAGAATCTCTGGCAACTTTTGAACCATATGATATTGAACACAGGTTACTCATGAGTGACGGCAGGGTTAAGTGGGTTTCAGAGAAATGCAGGACCGACTATAGCCCTGAAGGCACGCCTGTCAGGTCGGTCGGGATCGTACAGGAGATAACTGCAAAAAAGCAGGCTGCAGAGGCGCTTGAAGAATCAAGGCAAATGCTGAGGCTTATTATTGATTCGATACCGGTAAGGGTGTTCTGGAAAGATACCGGTTGCAGTTACCTGGGATGTAACATCCCTTTTGCAAGAGATGCCGGTTTTGACTCACCTGACCAGCTGATCGGGCTGGATGATTACCAGATGGGATGGATAGACCAGGCCGACCTTTACAGAAGTGATGATAAGGAGGTGATACAATCGGGCATATCAAAATTGAACTATGAAGAACCTCAGACCACTCCTGATGGAGGCATGATATGGCTCAGAACAAGCAAGGTTCCCCTGACTGATATTAACGGCCGGGTAATTGGGGTTCTTGGCACATATGAAGACATCACCAGCTGGAAAAAAATGGAAAAGGAGCTGATAGTTGCCAGGGATAAAGCAGAGGAGAGTGACAAGCTAAAAACAGCATTTCTTAACAACCTTTCACATGAAATCAGGACCCCGCTTAATGCAATAATCGGGTTCAGCGAGCTTCTTGATAAGCCGGAAACCGAGCAGGCAGACAGTCAGGGGTATGCAGGAATTATTCAGCGTTGCGGACTGCAATTGCTTTCAATAATTGACGATATTTTTGACATTGCCGCCATCGAAACCGGACAGGTAAAGCTGTTCAAAAAAGAGACAGACCTTAAGTCTTTGATGTCGGATTTGCACGAACAATTCATAATGGATGCAAAGAAAAGAAATAATGAACTTCTTGTTGAGTTAGCAATACCCGATGAAATCCAGTTTGTTTATGCAGACGAAACCAAACTGTTCCAGATAATAAACAACCTTTTGGCCAACGCTGTCAAGTTTACCAAAAACGGCACTATCACCCTGTCCTGCCGTAAGAGTGGAGATAACCTGGAATTTTCGGTTCGCGATAACGGGATTGGTATTTCGTCAGAATTGCACGAGAAGATATTTGAACGTTTCAGGCAGGGAACAACAGATGCTACAGGCGAATATGGAGGTAGCGGACTCGGACTGTTTATTGTAAGATCCTATGTTGAGCTGATGGGAGGAAGCATAGAGCTGGATTCATCACCTGGCAAGGGATCTGTTTTCTCATTTAAAATACCATTGCAACCGGTTGCGAAAAAGCATAAGAACACTATACATAAAGATGTAAAAGCTACATGTGGTCATTGTACCATATTGGTCGCAGAAGACAATATTGACAATTACCTTCTTGTAAATGAATACCTGAGTGTCTATAAATGCAAAATTATTCATGCATCTGATGGGAGGGAAGCTGTGCAACTTTTCAAAGAGACGACCGATATCTGCCTGGTACTGATGGATATTAAGATGCCTGTGATTGACGGATTTGAAGCAACCAGGCAGATACTGGAAATTAATCCTGAAATGCCGGTCGTTGCCCTGACAGCATATGACCAGCCTGATGACAGGGAAAAAGCGCTCAGAAATGGCTTTAAGTACTACATTTCAAAACCGTTTAACAAAAACGACCTGTATACCGTAATCGATAAATGCCTTAACAGAATTTACCTGGATTAATTAAAGATAGGTTTTTTTTAAGGTGTCTAATGAACAAAGACATTTCCTGACTGTTTAATGTTCGGTTTAAATTCATATAACAAAATATGCCAAAAAAAGTAATTGTTATAGGTTCTGGATTTTCGGGTTTGTCAGCTGCTGCAGTTCTTGCCAAAGCCGGTTTTAAAGTTACTGTACTGGAAAAGAATGAACTGCCCGGAGGCCGCGCCAGGAAGCTGGAAGAAAACGGCTTTATTTTTGATATGGGGCCAAGCTGGTACTGGCTTCCTGATGTCTTTGAGAGGTTCTTCGGCCTGTTTGGCAAAGAGCCGGGCGACTATTACAAGCTGGAAAGGCTTGATCCGTCTTACCGTGTGATCTACGGGAAGAATGAG
>SLRB01000263.1 GCA_007131165.1 Bacteroidales bacterium
AGATGGGTGTACATCAGTTCGTCTTCCTTGAAAGGGTTGAGGGGTACGGGAACCAGATCATGAAAAGCTACAATTTCGATAAGCGCGACACCATGTGGCTCTTCTCCCATTCGGGCATCAACAACGTGAACATTGACATAGCCCTGGAGGCCCGGAGACTGGGTATGAAGGTCGTTGTGCTGGGGTCGGCAGGTGAGTTCTCCGGTGTGAAGTCGAGGCACTCAACCGGAAAACAGATATTTGAACTTGCCGACATAGTGGTAGACACCTGTGTGCCCGCCGGAGATGCCTCGGTTGATCTGAAGGGCCATGTCGATAAAATAGGTCCCGTATCAACTATGGGCTTTGTTACCGCCGTTTGGATGATAATATGTACCGTTGCCGAAAAACTTGTAGAAAAGGGTGAAAAGCTGTACATCCATCCCTCCCATAACGTTCCTGGCGACACTACTGCACGCGAAAGGCTTGATGCCGCGCTGGCAGAATACAAGCGCCGCGTAGCAGGGGTATAAAGCATCATACTGTTTAAACATAGCCAGTATTAATTCTTTCTGGCAGCTCAGCCAGGACCCGCCCCGGTCAGGCCCACACTTAAAACCATCAGCCGGTTATCTCCCTTCTAAGGGAAATAACCGGCTTTTTTTTAGATCACATGCCTTCCAGGCCAGGCCCCGCCATATTATTTCCGCTCCCGAAACCTCCATGCTTACATTTCAAATAATAAACCAGACAGCTAAAAATTACTGGTCTGACTTTCTATACCTTAACAACAAACTCAATAAATCAGACCAAACAAAATAACGAACTGGGTTTTCCAACCGGCGGGGGTAAAGATCAACTGAACAATTGGTAATAATGTTTGTTTAAGTGTAAACTTTAAACAATGAACAAGTTTTCGAAAAACACCCTAATTCAATAATAATAAGATATGATTGCTTACAGTAAAACAGCCATCCTGATGTTTTTAATACCTGCACTGTCGCTGCAGCCGGCACCGGCCCTGCCGGCAGGTGAAAACGGAACAATTATTCTATCCCTTGACCAGGCGGTTGAACATGCAATCAAATACAATGCAGAAATGCAGAGTGCAAGGGCAGATATTGACATAGCTAAAAACCAGATCAGGGAGATCATGGCAACAGGGCTGCCGCAGGTTAATGCATCGGCCGGATACCAGTATTATTTCGAAATCCCCACCTCACTTGTGCCTGCAGAGTTTTTCGGGGGGCAACCCGGTGAATTTGCAGAAATACAATTCGGCACCGAACAGTCACTGAACGCTTCAGCCACAATCAGCCAGATGGTGTTCGACGGCTCCTATATAGTGGGCCTGCGTGCAGCAAGGATATACCGGGAACTTGCAGAACAGAACACCGAACGCTCTGAAATGGCAGTGCGCAACCGGGTTTCAGAAACATACTTTGTTGCGCTGCTGAGCCGTGACAATATTGATATTATATCGATGAACATCGAAAACCTCAGGCACAGGCTTGCAGAAACAGAAAAAATAAGTGAAGCAGGTTTTACCGACCCGATAAATGCCGACCAGCTCAGGCTGTCTGTTTCCAACATGGAAACCACCCTTAGAAACCTTGAGCGGCAGCATGAACTGACCCTGAACCTCCTGAAGTTCCAGTCAGGTATAGATCTTGACAGTAACATCGAACTGTCTGATTCCCTTGTCCCCTTATTCAACAGGATGATCATGGAATCAGATGCCGGCGAATTCAGTTATCAAAACCATATCGATTACAGGATAATGCTTTCGCGGAAAAATATGGATCTGATGAACCTCCGCAGGGAACAGTCCTTTTACCTGCCCAGTCTGACATTGACCTACACCTACCAGCAGATGGCCATGAGGAACGAATTCAATTTCCATGACAGCGAAAAGCCCTGGTTCCCCTCTTCATTCCTGGCAGTAAACCTGAGCATACCTGTCTTCTCCAGCGGATACCGCTCCGCCCGTGTTCAGCAGGCCAGAATCGAAGTTGACAAAGCAGAGATTGCTGCCCGGCAGCTTTCCGAATCCCTGAGCCTGCAGCTGGAAGAGGCCAGGCTTCAGATGAACTCAGCCCTTGATCAATACAGAAGCGAGAGAGAGAACCTCGGCCTTGCAGAGAAGATCCTGGAGCGTACAGTAATTATGCACGGCGAAGGAATGGCAAGCAGCCTGGAGCTTACCCAGGCAAACGACCAGATGCTGGCAACCAGGGCCAACTATTACAACGCCATGTTTGAATTCATAACAGCAAAGAACAACCTCGACAAGGCAAGGGGCTTATAAAACATAAAAAAAACAATAACAGAAATAATAAAATGGCAACTGCAGAAAAAACCAACAACATATCAGGTGCAGCCATCTGCTCTCACATCGCAGTAGAAGCACCGGCAGACAGGCAGGTGACCGGGAGCTCGACGGGTAACAGGCCATCACTCTCCGGCAGTAATTTTTCATACGGCCAATTACCGGGTGCAGCACTTTTTCTGGCTCTTATCATTATGCTGCTGAATACATCTTCATGCAGCGCTCCTGAAGCAGATACCCCGAACTCTATCAGGGAAAAAATTGAGAATTACAGGAGGCAGGTGGCTGAAATAAACAGGAGCATACAATTACTTGAAAAGGAGCTTGAACAGATGGGTGAGACTCCCCAAAACAACAGGACTTTAAATGTGACTGTGCGCGAAGCGGAGCGCGGGCAGTTTGAAAACTATATTCGTATTAACGGTTCTGCCGAAGCTGTTAACCAGGCAATGATCAGTCCCGAAATAAACGGGCAGGTAAGGATGATCATGGTTTCAAAGGGTGACAGGGTAACCAGGGG
>SLRB01000146.1 GCA_007131165.1 Bacteroidales bacterium
GTAACTGAGTTATTCTCGGGCGGAAGCTCCCGGAGAAATCTGAAGGCCCTGCAAATATAATTGTTTTCCTGCCTGTATATGCCGTACAGGTAAAGCACAGGTACCACCGTGTTAATAATAAGTGACCTAACTGCAAATATACCTGGTTTTTTTATCTTTCTGGCGGACGGCTTGTTAAACATATACCGTGTGTCCCAATACCCCGATGCAGGAACGGTGAACAAGGTTTCCAGGGATGCAATATCCCTGCAATCAAGCAAGGATGATAAAAGTGATGTCTTTTTACTGATCAGGGCAGCAAACTGGGCAATTCTTACAGTTGGGAAATTGGCAGGCCTTAAGCGCAGGAACCTCCATACATGCTTTTCAACCGGCCTGAGGTTGTATTTTCTTCTCAAAAATGCATACTCGCTTCTTAATCCCAGAAAATATGAATCGCTCCCCCGGCTGCTGATATCAATGTTCCTGCAATTACTACAATTACTGCAGGACTTGCATCCTTCAGCACCCACATCATTACACTGAAAAAAGACATCAGGTTCAAGCATTCCTGCCTGACCAAAAAGTAGTGCTTCGAGCTGAAACAACCTGTCCCTGTGTTTTAATAAATATTTATAAGGCAGTGATCTTGCAACCATTTCAAAAGCTGCTCCGTTGAGGCTAAAACCAAAATTTCGCGCAAGATACTGGTATAGTGACTCCTCCCATGACCTCTTATTAAGATGCCATAATTCCCTCAACCGTTTTGCCTTCTCTTTGGTTCGCGTGACTGCCAGGCTTTCAAGCCATTGCCTTGCAACACCGTCATCAGCCCTGTTAAGGAAAGGACGGCATGGGATCCACGATTCGTTACCCAGGAGCATCTTGTAATTTTTTTGTAATTCCGGATCAAAGGACAGCAATGCTGTTGGGACCACCTCTCCGGTCGTGCGCCTTACTTCAATATCAGCATTCATTACCAGCTGAAGCATTACACTGTCATAGGCCCTGTCTTTGTGATGTCCGTGCCTGTACCAGTCGGAGCTGTTTATATGTATCTCTATATTGCCCGCCATCAGCATTCCGTCTATCCTGACAAGCGCGTTGAAAAAATCGGGACCGGCATTGTTGTTTCTTTCACCACACCTGAGAACCTCAACTCCAGCAAGACCATCCGTTGCTAAAGGTAACTGCCGGTACAGCCCGTTTTCCCAGATATGATGAAGAAAATCCTCTGTCATCCTCCTTTAGTATGTATGGGTTTATACTAAAGTTAATAAATAACAGGGTAAAAACCAATGGTGTGATCAGGCTCGCCGGCCTGTTAAGCCATGCTTTTTCAGGGCGGCAGCCATTTCATTTTTAATTACCGAGGCTTTGAGCCTGGCAGCAAGTTCAAATTCATTGCTTTCGTCGGCATGTATTATTGCCCTTGAGGAGTTGACCAGGAGGCCGCAGGCGCCATTTAGCCCGTTATCAGCAACTGCGGCAAGACTTCCTCCCTGAACGCCGACACCAGGTACCAGCAGAAAATGATCAGGCACAAGCTTTCGTATACGCTTCAGCATTTCCGGCTGAGTAGCCCCGGCAACGAACATAAGGTTGTCACGTTTTCCCCATGAGGCAGCTTTTTCAATCACTTTCTCAAAAAAATACATGTCTGATTCCGCATCTTTCATAAACTGGAAGTCGGATGCACCATCGTTGGAGGTGACAGCAAGAACAATTGTCCATTTCCCTGCATAATCAAGGAATGGGCGCACTGAATCTTCACCCATATATGGAGCAACAGTTACCGCATCAAACCCGAAATTATCAAACCATGCCCGTGCATATCTTTTTGAGGTATTCCCGATATCCCCTCTTTTTGCATCGGCAATCAGGAAAATCTCCGGGTGCCTTTTCCTTATATACTCAACAGTCTTTTCAAGACTCCACCATCCTGCCGATCCGAGTGATTCGTAAAAAGCAATATTGGGCTTATAGGCAACTGCAAATTCATGGGTTGAATCAACAATCTTTTTGTTGAACTCGTATACCGGGTCATCCGTTTCAAGTACCTTCTCGGGGAATTTCGACAGGTCAGGATCAAGTCCGATACACAGGAAACTCTGCTTATCCAGTATCTTTTGGAATAGTTCATCAGCAGTCATAAGCCTTTTAGTTGGTTTAAATACAGACTTCGTGGTTGTTCAAATGGCGCTCGCCTTAAGCCTCTCGGCATTCTCTGCCATCTGCAGCTTATCTATTATCTCGTCAAGGTCGCCATCAAGAATGGCTGTCAGATTATATAGTGTAAGATTAATACGATGATCGGTTACCCTGCCCTGCTGATAATTGTAGGTTCTGATCTTGGCAGACCTGTCTCCCGTAGATACCATCGTTTTTCTTTTAGATGATATCTCATCAATGTACTTCTGATATTCCAGGTTGTAAAGCCTGGTACGCAACTCTGCCATGGCCTTGTCGAGGTTTTTGAGTTGCGATTTCTGGTCCTGGCAGGTCACAACTATCCCGCTGGGGATGTGCGTAAGTCTTATTGCAGAATAAGTTGTGTTGACAGACTGGCCACCGGGCCCCGACGAACAATATGTATCTTTCCTGATATCATCGGGCCGGAGTTCTACGTCAAAATCCTCTGCCTCCGGCAACACAGCAACAGTGGCTGCAGAGGTATGCACCCTACCCTGGGTTTCAGTCTGCGGCACCCTTTGTACCCGGTGTACCCCTGATTCATACTTGAGAACCCCATAAACTCCCTGCCCGGTCACATTGAACACGATCTCTTTATAACCACCGGCAGTGCCCTCATTATAATGCGTGACTTCAACCTTCCACTTTTTGGTTTCACAGAATTTCCCGTACATCCTGAAAAGATCGCCGGCAAAAATACTTGCCTCGTCTCCCCCTGTACCTGCCCTGATCTCAACAATAGCATTTTTTTCATCTTCAGGATCAGCAGGTAGCAGCAACAGGCGTATTTTCTCCTCCATTGGGCCTACCTTTTCCTGCAACTCTTCCAGTTCCATCCTTGCCATATCCCTCAGCTCTTCATCCTTCTCGGTTGCCAGGATATCCTTTGCCGAATCGATGTTGCTAAGGATATTTTTATAATCATTGTAAGTTTTAACTACTGGCTCCAGGTCCCGGTACTCCTTGTTCAGCTTAATATAACGCTGCATATCACTGGCAACCTGGGGATCGGTTAACATTTGCTCAACCTCTTCAAATCTTAGCCTGACTCCTTCAAGCTTATCAAGTATGTTATGTTTATTCATATATACGCAAAATTAGCAAAAACCATTAACCGAAACATCAACTGTACTCAAATTCACCGTTTGCCGACCTGACAGTAAGTTTGCGGGCGGCGGCTTCCTCGCAATAACCCACAATCCTGGCTCCTACCCCAAATCTTTCGGCAATGGAAATTATGCCGGAGGCAATAGCTTCGGGAACATAAATCTCAAAACGATGCCCCATATTGAATACCCTGTACATCTCATGCCATGATGTTCCCGATTGCTCCTTAATAAGCCTGAACAGCGGGGAAACCTCAAACATATTGTCTTTGACCACATGAAGCCGGTCTATAAAATTGAGTACCTTGGTTTGTCCTCCGCCGCTGCAGTGAATCATGCCATGAATGTGTTGCCGGTATTCTCTCAGAACTTCAGAAATTACTGGTGCATAGGTACGTGTAGGCGACAACACCAGCCTTCCGGCATCCATTCCTGTTCCTTCAATAATATCGGTCAGACCAAGTGAACCGCTGTATACAAGTTCTTGCGGAATACCAGGGTCAAAGCTCTCAGGATATTTTTCTGCGAGATACGAAGCAAACACATCATGGCGGGCCGAGGTTAATCCATTGCTCCCCATACCACCGTTATAATGCTTCTCATAACTCGCCTTCCCGAAAGACGACAGGCCGACAATAACATCGCCGTCGCCAATGCATTCGTTTGCAATAACTTCTTCCCTTTTCATCCTGCATGTTACAGTGGAATCTATAATAACAGTACGTACCAGGTCGCCTACATCGGCAGTCTCGCCACCGGTAGAATAAATACCAATACCCATGTCACGCATCTCCTGCAGGAACTCTTCGGTCCCATTTATTATAGCAGCCACAACCTCTCCCGGTACATGATTTTTGTTCCTGCCAATGGTCGATGAAAGTATAATGTTGCCGGTTGCACCAACACACAGCAGGTCGTCAAGGTTCATTACTATGGCATCCTGGGCTATTCCTTTCCAGACCGACATGTCGCCCGTCTCCTTCCAGTAAACCCATGCAAGGGATGATTTTGTACCTGCACCATCGGCATGCATGATATTGCAATAGCGGGGGTCTCCACCCAGGATATCGGGAACAATTTTGCAGAAAGCACCCGGGAAAATCCCTTTGTCAATTCCCCTTATGGCATTATGGACATCTTCCTTCGAAGCGGAGACGCCTCTTTTGTCATATCTGGATTCTTTAACCATACTCTTCTGTTTGGGTCTCACCTACAGGACTGTTTTGCCTGTTTCCCTTTTTCCATCTCAGTGAATAAAGGTCTGTCCGGCGGTCTTTCAGATTCCTTACCGATCCGTTTACATGAAGCTCCTTAAGCAGGTCAAGGTTTACATCTACGATAAGTGTCATCTCTGTATTGGGAGTTGCTTCACTTACAATAGTATTTGTAGGGAATGCAAAGTCGGAAGGTGAAAAAACGGCCGACTGTGCATACTGTATATCCATGTTGTTTACCCGCGGCAGGTTACCTACACTACCGGCAATCGCAACATAGCATTCATTTTCAATAGCCCTGGCCTGGGCACAGTGCCTTACCCGGTTGTACCCGTTCTGGGTGTCTGTAAGGAAGGGTACGAACAGTATCTCGAGCCCCTGCTCTGCCATTATTCGCCCAAGCTCAGGAAACTCAACATCGTAACAGATAAGTACCCCGACTTTTCCTGAATCTGTGTCAAAAACTTTTATCGAATCTCCTCCGGTAAGCCCCCAGCTTGTTAGTTCGCTTGGGGTAATGTGGATCTTGTACTGCATGTCCCATGATCCGTCCCGGCGGCACAGGTATGCAACATTGTAGAGTTTTTCATCTTCGTAAACCGGCAGGCTTCCACAGATAATATTTACGTTGTAGCTTATGGCAAACTCAACGAATTTACTTCTTATCGGTTCAGAATAATTTGCAAGAGCCCTGATTGCATCTGATTCGGCAAGATGGTTGTACTTGGCCATAAGCGGTGCATTAAAAAACTCCGGAAAAAGAATGAAATCACTCTGGTAGTCGCTTACAGCGTCAATAAAGAATTCCATCTGTTCAATAAGAGCGTCTATTGATGCCAGGTGCCTCATCTGCCATTGCACAAGACCGAGCCGCACAACAGACTTCTTCCTTCCAATTGCTCTCTCCTTCTCCTCATAATATATATTATTCCACTCAATAAGTGTGGCAAATGTCTTTGATTCATTGTCGAAGGGCAGATAATTACGAAGTATTTTCTTTACATGAAAATTATTGGATATCTGAAAAGTGAGAATCGGATCATATATTTCCTTCATCTCCACCCTTTCAATATACTGCTTTGGAGTAAGCTCCCCGGCATATTCACTGTATCCCGGAATTCGCCCGCCGGCAATTATTGCACGAAGGTTCAGGTTTTCGCACAGCTCTTTCCTGGCATCGTACAAGCGCCTGCCAAGCCTCATGTTCCTGTAATCAGGGTGTACGAATACATCGATGCCATAGAGCACGTCTCCCTCCGGGTCATGGGTACTGAACCTGTAATTGCCGGTTATCTGCTCGTAAGTATGCGAATCGCCAAACTGACCGTAATCGACTACAACCGAAAGTGCACAAGCAACAACTTTTCCGCTTACCTCTACACAAATCTGTCCCTCGGGGAACAGGTTCATAAGCTTCTTCAACTGAGAATACTTCCAAACGGCACCGCCAATCCCTGAATAAGCCACCTTCATCGCCTCGGCAATATCGTCATAATCCTTCAAACGCAAATTCCTAAGAACTACCGTAGTGTCTTTGTTCATAACCTTTTTGACATTTTGACAGAACATTATTGTCTGTCACAGCTTAACGCGCAAAGATACAAAAATGATCCTATAAATCTGATCACTGCTGAAAGCCCCATGTGCTAAATCACACAAAAAGAAATGAATGTCACATCTGGATTGTGTTCATAAATGAAACCCTCATGATACTTCATTTTAAACATGCAAGCACAAAATCATTTACAGACACTACCGGATCAACCAGGCTCTTTCTTTGCTTGCCATATTTGCAAAAACCATCCAGCTGCAAATTCTAACCGATTCATCTTGCAAATATCTACAACATTCGTCTGCGTTACTTCATTTATTTTTTACTAATCCATCATGCTTACATTGTCGCATGCTTGCACATCCGGTTATTTTTGTCTTAATTTGCAACCTATAATAATTGTATAAGAATTTAAATTATGAAGAATAAATACATCGACCTCATCGAGCAAACCTTCGAATTTCCCCAGGAGGAATTCAGAGTTGATGAAAATGAACTTTATTTCAACGATATTCCCTTAATGGATGTCATCAAACAGTATGGCACACCATTAAAAATAACATACCTTCCCAGGATCAGCGAAAAGATCCAGCAGGCAAAAAAATGGTTTAACGTTGCAATAGCAAAGGCCGATTATAATGGCGACTACCACTATTGTTACTGCACCAAGAGCTCTCATTTCTCATTCGTTGTTGAAAAAGTGCTTGAAAATGACGTGCACCTTGAAACATCATCGGCCTTTGACCTAAATATAATAGAAGAGCTCTATCAAACCGGACTTGTAAACAAGGATATATATATTGTATGCAACGGATTTAAACGGCCGCAATACATAGAGAATATAGCCGGTTTTATTAATAACGGGTTTTCAAATACAATTCCGGTACTCGACAATATGTTTGAGCTGGATCAACTGAACAACCTTATTAAAACAAAGTATAAAGTAGGTATAAGGATCGCGGCAGAGGAGGAACCAAAATTTGAGTTTTATACATCAAGACTGGGTATCAGGTACAATGACATAGTTTCTTTTTATCAGGACAAGATTAAAACCAATCCTGATCTTGAGTTGAAGATGCTCCATTTTTTCATTAATACCGGTATAGCCGATAACGCATATTACTGGAACGAACTATCCAAATGCGTGAACGTATACTGTGACCTGAAAAAGATATGCCCTGAACTGGATTCTCTCAACATAGGTGGCGGATTCCCGATCAAGAATTCACTTTCATTCGATTATGACTATGAATATATGGCCGAGGAAATAATCGCCCAGATAAAAAATATATGTGAGCGCAACGAAATACCCGAACCAGATATATTTACCGAATTCGGATCTTATACGGTAGCTGAAAGCAGTGGAGTTTTATACTCGGTTCTGGGACAAAAAAGACAAAATGACCGGGAGATATGGAACATGATCGATTCATCTTTTATGACCACACTACCCGATACCTGGGCGCTGAATAAAAGATTCATACTACTGGCGATCAATAACTGGGAGGAAGAGTACGAAAGGGTGTTTCTCGGGGGACTTACCTGCGACAGTGAGGATTATTATAACTCCGAAGCTCATGCAAACGCCATATTTCTGCCCAAGATACGTAATGGAGAACCACAGTATATCGGATTGTTCCATACAGGAGCCTACCAGGAATCGATAGGAGGCTATGGTGGTATACAACACTGCCTGATACCTGCACCCAAACATATTATTATCGACCTTGACGAGGAGGGAGAGATAACTACCAAGCTTTTTGCCAAGGAACAAAGCCACAAATCAATGCTCAAAATACTTGGCTATTAATTCTATTATAAAGAATTTTACCTAAAGGTAAAAAACCAATTGATATGTCAAACTACGGGGGACTTCCGGAAAAGTATTCGAACCAGGAAACTTCAGCAATAACAATAATACCTGTGCCTTATGACGGCACAAGCACCTGGATCAAGGGAGCTGACAGGGGCCCGCAGGCAATCATTGAGGCCTCTGCCAACATGGAGCTTTATGACATCGAAACGGGTACTGAGGTATATCTCAAAGGAATATTTACTTCACAGCCGGTAACTGAAAAATCGACACCCGAAAAAATGTCATCTGCTGTGCACGAAAAGGTCAGGCACTACATTAACAGAGGTAAGTTCACGGTAATAACCGGCGGGGAACATTCTGTATCAATAGGCAGCATGAAAGCTTTTTCTGAGAAGTACACCGACCTGTCAATTCTCCAGATAGATGCCCACAGCGATATGAGGAATGAATATGAAGGATCGGGTCATAATCATGCTTGTGTGATGGCGAGGGCAAGGGAGCTTGCTCCCGTGGTTCAGGTAGGGATAAGGTCATCGGATGCAGGCGAGCTGGACATGATGGACCCTGAAAGGGTTTTTTTCGCTCATCAGATATATAATACAGAACAGTGGATGAACAAGGCAACCAACCTTTTAACTGACAATGTTTACATGACGATCGATCTGGATGCCTTTGACCCATCGATAATGCCCTCGACGGGTACACCCGAACCTGGGGGAATGGGATGGTACCAGACACTGGACTTTATAAGGAATGTAATTGAGCACAAAAACCTGGTGGGATTTGATGTTGTCGAACTATGTCCATCAGAGGGAAACAAGGCACCGGATTTTCTGGCTGCCAAGCTCATATACAGAATTTTAAGCATGCGATTTGCAAAAAAGTAAAATAACCTGAAAATACAAGAAGAACATGGAAAAAAAAGATATTCTAAAAGATCCTGTAAAACACATCGACATAAAATCGTTCGATGCCACCCCGGTAATTAATTCAATGCGGGATATGTCGTTTACCTCCCGCGATACGGCATCTGCAGCAGACATTTATACCAGGATGCTAAAAGAAGATGATTGCTCGGTGATCCTGACACTGGCAGGAAGCACCAGTGCAGGAGGATGCATGCAGGTGTATACAGATATGGTGAAAAGCAATATGATAGATGTTATTGTGGCCACAGGGGCTTCGATAGTTGACATGGACTTTTTCGAAGCTCTCGGTTTCAGGCACTATAAAGGCTCACCGGACGCAGATGATAAGATGCTCAGGGAATTCTACATTGACCGGATATACGACACATATATTGATGAAGAAGAGTTGCAGATATGCGACCATACTATAAAGGAAATCGCCAATGGCATGGAACCCGGCGCCTACTCATCCAGGGAGTTTATCAGGGAAATGGGTAAGTATCTGGTTGGCAATGCGAAAAAAAAGGACTCCCTGGTCCAGGTGTGTTATGAGAAGAATGTTCCCATATTCTGCCCTGCTTTTACCGACAGCAGCGCGGGATTCGGGCTGGTAAAACACCAATGGGACAATCCCGGGAAGAGTATAGCAATTGATTCGGTAAAGGACTTCCTTGAGCTTACAAAAATCAAGATGGCGGCACCTTCAACAGGCCTGTTCATGATAGGCGGGGGGGTCCCGAAAAACTTCACACAGGATACCGTGATATGTGCCGAGATTCTGGGCAAGGATGTAGAAATGCATAAGTATGCTATCCAGATCACAGTTGCTGATGCGAGGGACGGGGCATGCTCCAGTTCAACACTTAAGGAGGCTTCATCGTGGGGGAAAGTAGATACGGTCTATGAGCAGATGGTTTATGCTGAGGCGACATCTGTGCTTCCACTGATTGCAAGTTACCTGTATCATAAAGGTGACTGGAGGGCAAGGACAAGCAAGGAGTGGTCAAAGCTTCTTGACAAGGTTCCGGAGACCCGGCATGGTTAATCATGTTAGCAACATCACCGGCACTTATCCTTTACCATAACCTGAGCTGCAGTTTTCTCACCGGTGATTTTCACTATCTTTTGTGAGACAGGACATCATGGCGATTCATAATCGGTCGTCAGTACCTCAAACTCCGTTCTCCGGTTGATCTGGTGTGCTGTTTCACGCTGCTCTTCAGTTGGCAGAGACTCTATAAACTCCTCTGTCAGCACGGTTCCTGATGGAAGAAAAGGATATACCTCAGCCAGGCTTTCATCTACCCTGCGTGGCTGGGACTTGCCGTATCCTGCAGCAACAAGCCTGTCTGCAGCAATACCGTTTTCAATCAGGTAGTCGACAACCGACTGGGCTCTCCTTTGTGAAAGATCCATATTGAAACCGGCTCCTCCCCTGGAGTCGGTATGTGAAGCAAGCTCAATTGTAATATGCGGGTTGTCATTCAGGACCTCAACCAGCCTGTCGAGTGCAACCATCGATTCCGGGCGCAGGTCCCAGCGTGCAAAATCATAAAGTATATCTGTAAGTTCAATAGGCCGTGCATAGGACTGAACGTCAATTGTAACAGAAAAGTCCTCACTCCTGTCCAGCCCCCTGGTTGATATTCCTGCCTTATCGGTCAGATACCCGTCCAAAGACGCGAGAAATACATAATCAACTCCGGGGTTCAGCATAAATCTGAAAGTCCCTTCTTCACCGGTACTTACTTCAAGGATGGATCCATCGCTTCCTACTTTCTTGACGGTTGATCCGGGCAGGATCTCACCGGTCTCAATATCCCTTACAGTCCCAGATACATTAAAATAGATTGGCGGCATGTAAAACATGTAAATATTGTCAATGCTTCGCCTGCCACGGTTTGAACTGAAGTAGCCCCTTTCGGTATCTTTCTCAAAGACGATCCCGAAATCATCGGCAGGGGAGTTTACGGGGTATCCCATATTCTGAACACTCCAGCCTCCGCCTTCGTCCCTTACAGCCTTGAATATATCAAGTCCGCCCATTCCGGGGTGTCCATTTGAAGAAAAATAAAGTGTCCCGTCTGGATGTACATATGGAAAAACCTCGTCACCCCTGGTATTAATTTCAGGCCCGAGATTAACCGGCTGTCCCCATGGACTATCCTTACTGTTCCTGGTTACTTTCCAGAGGTCCCGTGTACCTATGCTCCCGGGCATATCTGAGGTGAAATACAATGTCAGGCCATCGGGAGACACCGCAGGATGCGCAGCGACAAGTGAGTCCGGAGCAAGATCCAGCATTTCGGGCCTTCCCCAATTGTTGCCTCTGCGTGAAACCTGATA
>SLRB01000025.1 GCA_007131165.1 Bacteroidales bacterium
AAAAAAGAATGAAAATTGTTTGATAATATTGCCAGATTATCTTTCTTTGCAAAGTTAAAATTTATTACTAATTAAAAATTAAAGCTATGTCAGACATTCCATCAAGAGTAAAGGCTATCATAGTTGATAAGCTTGGCGTTGACGAAAGTGAAGTTACCCCTGAGGCAAGCTTCACTAACGATTTAGGTGCAGACTCCCTGGATACAGTTGAGTTGATTATGGAATTTGAAAAAGAATTCAATATGTCCATACCCGACGACAAAGCAGAAACGATCAGTACTGTCGGTGACGCCATCAAATTCCTTGAGGAGAACGCAAAGTAAATAACTATCAAAAGTTTTAAATTATAGAATATGGAATTGAAACGAGTTGTAGTAACAGGTCTTGGAGCAATTACACCTTTAGGTAAAACTGTAAATGAGTTATGGGATAATCTGAAAAACGGAGTAAGTGGTTCAGACCTGATAACTCGTTTCGATACCGAAAAATTTAAAACTAAATTCGCCTGTGAAGTCAAGGATTATAATGTCCAGGACTATTTCGACAGGAAAGAAGCCAGGAAGCTCGACCTCTACGCACAATACGCGCTAATTGCAACAGAGGAGGCAATAAAGGATGCGTCTCTTGACCACTCTGCCATTGATCCGGACAAGGCAGGTGTTATCTGGTCTTCAGGAATTGGAGGGCTGAATACTTTCCTCGAAGAAATAGCAGGGTTTGTTAAAGGCGGTTACACTCCCCGCTTCAGTCCCTTCTTCATCCCCAAAATGATATCCGACATCGCCTCGGGCCACATATCTATCAAGTACAACTTCAGAGGGCCAAATTTCAGTACTGTCTCCGCTTGTGCATCCTCAACAAATGCACTGATCGATGCACTTAACTATATAAGGCTTGGTAAAGCCGATATTTTCATCGCCGGTGGATCAGAAGCTGCCATAAATGAAGCGGGGCTCGGAGGATTCAATGCAATGCAGGCCCTCTCAACCAATAATGACAATTATAAAACAGCTTCCCGTCCATTTGATGTCACAAGAGATGGTTTTGTTATGGGTGAAGGAGGAGGCGCACTTGTTATTGAGGAATATGAACATGCCCTTAGAAGAGGTGCTCCCATTTACTGCGAGCTTGTTGGCGGCGGCATGAGTGCCGACGCACATCATCTGACAGCACCCCATCCGGAGGGCCTTGGGGCTGCCAAAGTTATGCAGAACGCTATTGAAGATGCCAACCTGAAACCGGTGAATGTTGATTATATTAACGTTCATGGTACAGCGACACCACTCGGCGATATAGCTGAGGTAAAAGGCATAAAGTCAGTATTTGGCGACCATTCCTACAAGCTGAATATAAGTGCCACCAAATCAATGACCGGTCATCTTCTCGGTGCTGCGGGAGCCGTTGAGGCCATTGCCTCGATCATGGCGGTTAAGCATAATATAATCCCGCCCACCATAAATTTCGAACATGAAGATCCGGATCTTGACAACAAGATGGATTTTACTTTCAACAAGGCGCAGGAGAAAGAGGTGACTGTTGCACTGAGTAATACATTTGGCTTTGGCGGTCATAACTCTTCGGTAGTTTTCAAAAAATTACAATAGGAAGTGTTCCGGTCAATAATAAGATCTCTTTCCCCGGCTACTGAAAGAAAATCCCGTATCAGGAATGAAATTACTTCTATCACGGGTTTCAGGCCGGGAAACATGGATCTGTATATGTCGGCCCTGACCCACAGATCGCTTAACAATCAGAAACCAAACGGAACAAAACGGAATAACGAACGCCT
This sequence comes from Bacteroidales bacterium, assembly GCA_007131165.1. GTDB lineage: Bacteria > Bacteroidota > Bacteroidia > Bacteroidales > PUMT01 > PXAP01. The sequence continues at coordinate 1,790 of SLRB01000025.1, forward strand.
GGAATACCTGGGAGACGCAATACTGAGTGCGGTCATAGCCGATTACCTTTACAACAGATACCCTCACTGCAAGGAGGGTTTCCTTACCCAGATGAGGTCAAAGCTGGTAAACCGGGAAAACCTGAACAGGATAGCACTGGAAATGGGTTTGGACAGACTGGTTGTTCTTAATAAAAACGGGATCCCTACAAAAAAGTATATATTCGGAAACGCTCTGGAGGCACTCATAGGGGCTATATATATTGACAGGGGATTCAAAAGGGCAAAGAAGTTTGTTATAAAACAGTTCATAAGAGTACAGGCTGATCTTGATAATCTTGCATGCAGCGAATGGGACTATAAAAGTCGCATTATCCAGTGGGGCCAGAAAAACAGGCAGGAAATATCATTCGAAAGCTTTGAGATGGAAAAGGCAGATAAGCCTGAGCCTCTGTTCGTAGCCACAATCCATATTATGGACAGACTTGCAGGCGAAGGATACGGCAACACCAAAAAAGAGGCACAACAACTGGCCGCCAGGCAGGCACTTGACAATCTTCCCTCCTGAACCACCTATAAAGCCATGCAGGTAAACAGAGAATAAACAATAAATCAAACCGGGTAATTGTTTAATAATATACAGCAGAATTACCCAGGGTGGAATTAGGATCTGAACAGCCTCAGAATACAAAATGGCACAATTCAGTATCTTTCTGAACAAAAAAACCAGGGTTGCGTTAAGATAAACATCAGTAGTAATGAAGAAGAGAGTTCACAAGTTGGTTTTAACAGGGTCAAAACCATATAAACTGCTGGGGATTTCATCGCATGAGAATGATTACCGCATAAGCTGGGTACTTAACAGGAAACTGGGACAAAAATTTACCAGGGCAGACAACTTGAAATCCAGGCCGGTCAAAAACGGTGAAATCCTTGAATTTTCAGTATTCAGATCTTATGACGAAGACAGGCTGTTACAAATGAATTTGGTTTCTAACAGATGCCCGGATGGCTTTCTTGTTAGAGAAATGAAAAACATAGATTTCTTCCTTCAGGTGTTTGGAGAAATAAGCATGGAGCAACTTGACAGGTTCTCCTCAAAAATCAGGTCGGATGAACTGATTTCAGCAGTTTTTTTAATAGCTCCTGAACGCATAAAGAAAACATGGTATTTACCGGCTGAATAACCCTGAACTGGAATAAAGAAGAAAGCAATTAAACAACATTAAGTTAACTATCTGCGAGTTAAAAAGTGTTAAATTACCACTTATACTTTACAGCGTCGGTTATCTTTGTGTTAAAAGAATAATTCAGGCAATATGAGCAGAAAAGTTATCTGGATATTGATTGGCGTAATGACGCTCGCCACCACGGGATTGATTATCGTGCAGAGCTACTGGATAACAAATGCCGTGGAGGTCAAGGAGCAGCAATTCAGGCTGACCGTCTGGAGAACGCTTGGTACAATATCAAATGAGATTGAGAAGCAGGAAGCGCTCACTATGGTTCTCAGCGAGCTAAGGCCATCATCGGTTATTGACAGCGTAACATGGTCTTCGGGCTTTACCATCAACTTTAATCATCAGTACTTATCAGGCAACCAATCAGGCCGGCACAGCACCTATTTTTATTCAGAAAGCCACTCCGGACTGCGCGGACAGGATAGCCAAAGCAGGCTTTTCGGCGAATCTCCCTCGCAAATCAATTTCAACAATGTTGACTCGATAAGGATATTCAGCCGTGTTCAAAACATTTTTGGCCCCACCCAGAATATGGGATATACCATTTCAAACAGGGCTGTGATAGTTGAGAAAATCATTGATGAAATGCTCAGCTACAATAAATGCATTGAAGATCGCCTCAACATCCCACTTCTTGACAGCCTCATCACCAGGCAGATGAAAAGTTCCGGCATCAATCTCGAATATGAGTTCGCAGTACGCAACCAGGATGGGAACTTTGTCCTCAAATCCAAAAACTTCGAAGAGCAGCCTGAAATGTTCATGAGAAGGCTCTTCCCAAATGATGCCTTCATGTTCCCGAACCACCTGGCTCTTTATTTCCCTGAGCAGAAATCATATATCCTGCAATCAGTAGGATTTATGGGGCTTTCATCCTCCCTTCTCACGCTTATTATATTGGGAACCTTCGCTTTTACTATCTATATTATCATAAGGCAGAAAAAACTCTCGGAGATCAAAACAGACTTTGTAAACAACATGACACATGAGCTGAAGACTCCTATATCCACCATTTCACTCGCATCACAGATGCTTCGTGACAACAGCATTCCGGTTGAAAACAAGAATTTCGATAACATATCCAATGTTATCTATGAAGAGAGTAAGCGCCTGGGATTCCAGGTTGAGAAAGTCCTTCAAATGGCAATATTCGAGAAAGGCCGGCTTAAGGTAAAGAAACAGGATATAGATATCCATGATTTGATAAGCAATGTTGTAAACAATTTCATTATCCAGATAAAGAACCAGAATGGCGAGATCATACAGAAGCTGGATGCAAAAAACCCGGTTTTGAAGATCGACGAGGTTCATTTTACCAATATAGTTTTCAACCTTCTCGATAATGCTGTAAAATACAGCAACGGAGTTACCCATATCACCGTCGGGACAAGGAATACAGGAAACAATTTTTATCTTTATATCGAAGACAAGGGTGTCGGGATAAGTAAAGAAAACCAGAAAAGGATATTTGAACAGTTCTATCGTGTTCCTACCGGAAATATCCATAACGTGAAGGGTTTTGGACTGGGACTGAGCTATGTTAAAAAGATAGTTGAAGAACATAACGGACGCATCAGCATCCATAGCGAACCGAAAAAAGGCACCAGGTTTGAGATAATGATCCCATTTAAACAACAGGATGAAGATTATGGTGAGGGAGGCCGGTACTGAACCCAGGATTGCATAATGACGGTTTTACCTTATAAATAACTGTACATGACAACTGCAAAAACAAAAATCCTCCTGGCAGAGGATGATGAGAATCTCGGACTTCTACTGAAGGAGTACCTGAAAGCCAAAGGTTTTGAAACCAATCTTTTCGCAAACGGCGAACTGGCATTCAGGGATTTCGTAAAGACACAATATGATATCTGCATTCTTGATGTAATGATGCCGGTAAAAGACGGCTATACTCTTGCTAAGGAAATAAGGCAGATCGACGAAGAGATTCCTATCATATTTCTTACTGCCAAATCGATGAAGGAGGATGTTATTGAAGGTTTTTCTATCGGAGCCGATGATTATATTACAAAACCCTTCAGCATGGAGGAGCTCCTGTTCAGAATTGAGGCGATCCTCAAGAGGACAAGCAGTTCATACAAGGCACCCCCGGCCGAAGAGTTTAAGATAGGCAAATATGTTTTTGATGTAAAAAAACAGACCCTGCAACTGGGTGATAAGATAACACGCCTTACTACAAAGGAATCAGAGCTTCTCAAGCTTCTTTGTACCCACCAGAACAAGATTCTGGACCGTAATTTTGCCCTTAAAACCATATGGCTTGATGATAATTATTTCAATGCCAGGAGCATGGATGTTTATATAACCAAACTTCGCAAGTATCTCAAGGAGGACGACTCCGTAGAGATACTTAATGTACACGGCAAGGGCTTCAAACTGGTAATGTAATTGACACCGGATGACTTCTTCGGGGTTAAGAGACATTTTTCAACAAAAAAAGCTAAATTGGCGACCAATCAGTTTGGCTTTTATTTTTACAATACCTGCACATGAGAAAAAGAATTGTTTTTTTGTTCGCAACCCTGATTGCCCTGTCAGCTGTGCCTGTTTCCATTGGCCAGACTCATGGATTCAGGCTGAGTAACCAGGCAAGGATAACAATGCTCACCTGCTCTCCGGGAGATGAACTCTATTCGGTCTTTGGACACAGTGCAATCAGGGTAACAGACCCTGTAAGGGAGCTGGACTGGGTTTTCAATTACGGAACATTTGATTTCTCAGACCCCAATTTTTACACGAATTTCGTGAGAGGCAGGCTTAATTACATTCTTTCGGTATCGGAGTACAGGTATTTTGAGCAGGAATACAGAAGAGAGGGCCGTTATATCTGGGAACAGGACCTAAACATAACCCAGCAGGAAAAACAGTACCTGTTTGATTCGCTGCTTATAAACTACCAGCCCGAAAACAGGTACTACCTGTATGACTTTTTCTACGACAACTGCGCCACACGCATCCGCGACATCTTTGTTGAAGCGATCGACAGGGAGATAGTGTTTGATTATGATGTCATCGACAAGGGACAGAGCTTCAGGGAGCTCCTTATGCCTTACCTCACCGAAAAACCATGGGCCAGACTGGGTATTAACCTCGCCCTGGGATTGCCGTCAGATAAAACAGCGACACCATGGGACTATATGTTCCTCCCCGATCACATGATGGAACTGTTTGAGCATGCCCGGTTCCGCCAGAACGGGAACCTTTCGGACTTCACACCGGGAAGCAGGCTTATACTTGAGGGAGAGGAACTGCCCCGTGCATTTCTGCGGCACGCGCCCCTATGGGTCTTTATTATCGTATTGCTGGGAACCATTATACTATCGCATTTTAACCTCCAGTCAAAAAAGTTTACCTGGTGGTTCGACAGGGTTCTCTTCGGGGCTGCCGGCCTCCTCGGGTTACTGATAGTATTTTTGTGGTTCTTTACAGACCATCAGGTAACGGCATGGAACCTGAATATACTGTGGGCCCATCCGCTGCACCTGTTTATTGTGTTTTTCCTTTCGGCGAAGAAGAATTTCAGATTGCTGAACTACTACTTCATGGCCAATCTTGTACTTTTGATCCTGCTTATCTTCTCATGGCCGCTTCTGCCCCAGGCCCTTCCATGGGCAGTCATGCCGCTGGTTATGGCAATGGTTGTTCGTTCGGCAGTCATATTGCGGATGTTCAAGTCTGATATTCTGGGTGCGATAAAATTCAGCAGGAAATAATTGCCTGATAACAGGCCCGTTATCTATCATATTATTAAGCCCCTGAAGCTTGATTTACCCAACAGGCTTAAAAGGAACAGTAAACCAGAATGTGCTGCCCCTTCCCCACTCCGACTCTACCCAGATGTCGCCGCCCATCTTATGCACGAATGCCTTTGCGATAGACAAACCAAGTCCAGTACCGCTGCGGCTCATCCATATACCGTGTGAACCCTGCACAAAGCGGTCGAAAATCCTGACCTGGTCATCCTTCCTTATCCCGGTTCCTGTATCCTGTACCCCGAATAACAGGTCTCCCCTATCAATTTTCACCGAAAACTCAATAAACCCGTGTGATGTGAATTTCAATGCGTTGCTTACCAGATTTGACAAGATCTGGTTAAGCTTGATCTTGTCACCCATGAATTCCGTAACCGAACGTGCATCATACCTGATCTCTACTTCAGGTTTATAATGCATGAACCTTTCGGCAACGTCTCTGAAAAGCTCTTCTGTCTGAATTTGCTCATGAGCAATCTCAATACTGCCCGATTCAAGCCTCGACAGATCCAGAATATCTCCAATCAATTCAAGAAGGTGCTCTGCATTGGAGTTTATCATCTCAATATACCTGTTTTTCTTCTTCTCATCCAGCTGTGTGCGTCTCAGCAATCCCGAAAACCCTACGATACTGTTCATGGGGGTCCTTATCTCGTGGCTCATATTTGCAAGAAAAGAGGTTTTCAGCCTGTCACTCTCTTCGGCCTTTTCTTTTGCCACAACCAGTTCGCCGATCAATCTCTTCTTCTCGGTGATATCCTCCTTAACACCTATCAGATTGATTATATCGCCGGTTTCATTAAATACAGGAGAAATCACGGCCGATTCCCAGAATAGTCCGCCGCACTTCTTTTTATTCAGCATTTCACCAATCCAATCCTTCCCCGAAAAAACAGTATTATATAACTCCCTGTAAAAATCGTCACCATGCTCACCCGATTTAAGAATTGAAGGCTTTTTCCCTATCACCTCTTCATAAGCATACCCGGTAATTTCCACAAATTTCGGATTTACATATTCGATTACCCCTTCCGGGTCGGTAATTATTATGCTTACAGGGCTTTGCTCTACCGCCCTGCTGAGCTTAAGTCCGCTAAGCTCAATGGATTTCCTCTCAATATACCCGGAAAGCTGGTTGGCAACAGCTTCAAGAAACTCAAGGCTTGCCGTGTCGTATGCCTGGCGGTTGCTGTAGCTTTGAACTATTATTGCGCCAGACACCCTGCCTCCTAAATGAAGTGGGGCACCGAGCCATTTTTCGGGCACGGAGCCATAAATATTTATCTCACCGGCATCTGCAAGCCTGACAATCTCATCTTTGTCCAGGATAATTGGTTTGCCCCCCCTGATCACTTTCCCGGTTACAGATCCCTCAACCGGCCACTCGTCAATATTATGCCGCCTGCCCTTTTCAAACGGAGCCGACAAAACATCTCTTTCAGAATCGTGTAATGCAATTACAAAATTTGATGTATCAAAAAGATGTCCGAGCTCATTCCTTACAACCTCAAACAGCTCATCCTGGCTTTTGGCAAACAGTGCCTGGTCGGCTATTCTGTGCTGCACTTTCTGCAGCAGCTCCAGGTGTTTTCGTCCGGTAATATCCTTGCCGTAAGATATAACAAGCTTTTTATTCCCCAGAGTAACAAGACTTGCAGAAATAAGTGCAGTCTTCACCGTCCCGTTTTTGCAGTTAATTTTCGCCTCGTACCCCCGCAGGGTTTCTCCCTTGTTCAGCCTTTTTATTAACTCTTCCCTTGCTCCGGGTGATTTCCAGATATTCAGATCAAGCGTGGATTTGCCGACTATCTCATCACGGGCATAACCGGTAAACTCGGTAAATCCCCTGTTTGCATCGACGGCAATTCCTTCGGGGGTGTTAATAAAAATAACATCCGGACTGGTATCAAAAATAGCCCTGTAACTGGCTTCGCTTTCGCGCATGGCTATCTCTGCCAGCTTACGGTCGGTTATATCCTTCAGTGAACCCAGGAGCCTTACAGGTTTTCCGTTTTCCATCCTGACCTTCACCTCATCGTTCAGCCATGCGTATGTTCCGTCTTTTCTTCTGAACCTGTATTCAAAAACATGATCTTCACCCCGCATGGTGCACTCCTTACAATATGACGAGGCCCACTCCCTGTCTTCAGGGTGCAGATTTCCTTTCCAGAAAGCAAGATCTTTCCACTCACCCGGTTCCCAGCCAAGGATTCTTTCCACCTGGGGAGCAACATATATCCACCTGTCTGATTGAATATCATATTCCCAAAGGATAATTTCGGTGTTCTCCGCAAGGAGACGGTATCTCTCCTCGCTCCTTCTCAACTCTTCGGTTATTTGATATTTAACAGTTATATCAGAAAACACGAAAACCACTCCCCGGATATTCCCCTGCTTATTTTTTATGGGTGAGGCACTGTCGGCTATCTGCAGCTCTTTGCCATCTTTTGCGATAAGGACAGTATGATTAGCCAGTCCAATCGTTTTGCCATCCCGCAATACTCCGGTAACAGGATTCTCAACATGAGCACGTGTATGCGCATTTACAAGTGTAATGACCTCATCAAGCTTCTTTCCGCAGGCTTCGCTGCTGGCCCAGCCTGTAATATTTTCGGCAACGGGGTTCATCCGGACAACCCGGCCATCAAGATCAGTTGCTATTACACCGTCGCCTATGGAATGAAGAGTGATGGATATATCCTCTTCCTTTTGCCTTAACCTTTCTGCTGTAATTTGCCGTTTCACCCATGATCCGATCTGCCGGGCAGCCTGATCGGTCATATCCTTTTCTTCAGGAAGTAAAAACGGCATCCCGGCCGGGTAATAAACACGAACGGTGCCATACCTCTCCCTGCCGCATGCTATGGCCGATTCGATGTAATTATCTGTAAGCTGTCCCTCTCTGTCCTGGTAATAGTGTTGACCCATAAGCTCAATAACCGCAAAGGAAGATACCGGGTTGCTCATACCTTTAGTTATCAGGTCTGCAACCACAGGGCAAAACTCCTCATAGGGCATATCGCTCTCAATAACCCGGCTTATCTCATTCAGGCAGGCAAGCTCCTTGACCCTTTCCAGCAGCAACCTCCTTGTTTCCGACTCATCCTGCTGTCTTTTCCTCTGTCCGGCAATCCTCCATGCTGCACCGGCAAAATCGCCAAGTAGCTTTACATCATCAGGGGTATAATCTGTCTCCCTGTTGCATGCTACAATTACAGCCTCTACCGGCTTTTTATGATCAACAGGGACTGCCAACAGTCTTTCGGGACTGATATCCAGGCCGGCAATTTCAAACTTCACCTTCCTGCCATCCCGGTTTTTATTAAAAACCAGAGGTTTTCCGTGACTGACAATTTTATCGAATGATCCGGTTACTGAAACCCGGCGATCTGCATCCGGCCAAACACTCCTCAATTCGTCAGCCATATCCCCAGTTGCAGATTCGAGCAAGAATTCCCGCTCAGTTTCATCATAGAGGAGTATCAAACCTGTATTGCAGCCTGTAAGAGCTACAGCCTCACCGAGAATACTATCAAGAAGTTCCTTTAGAGGTTTATCCTGTAAATGCAGAATGCGTAAAAGGCTATGTAACATTTTGTACTACACTTAATTACTGATAGTATATCTGCAGTGGCACTCTTCATTCTCTTTTTCGCAATTATCAACCACAGACACAGTCCGAAATTATCTTTAGATGGCCATACCAAGATACCAGTCTTTCAATAACTTCATTCACCAGGTTAACTAACCAGTAATTATACTGCATGTTAAGAAAAAAGTTATAATTCTGATAAATAATGAAATCAACAGTCGCAATTTATCATTGGACTAAATTAAATTTTTTGGTTGCCGTCGAAACCGAAGAAACCTGGAAGAAACCCCTGGCCCCTTCGCTCATGTTGGTTGGTATGTTGGCAGGAGGAGCTCCTGCAAAAGGGTTCCCCGAAAGGTTGGTCTGGAAAAAAAACACCTGGTAAAACTCGTACTTTTCTCTGGATATGCTTTTCATATCAAGCCGGATGGTATCACCGGCCTTCATGTCATCACCGTTTACAGTCCTGACCGAACGCGATACATATTTACCGAGGTCCTCATCGCTTATAATGGTTTTTTGTGATGGCCTTGGGGTCTGAAGTTTTCCATTGATGCTCATATCGATCAGATAGTGATCTCCTTCCCCGGGCAGATCGGCAAAATGCACCAGTATGTCGAACAGCTTCTGTTCAGTAAGTCCGGATGAAGAAAAAAAGTTAACCCGGGTTGTAATCGAATCAATTTCAGGCACATCACGGTATT
>SLRB01000281.1 GCA_007131165.1 Bacteroidales bacterium
AAATGATGTCAGCCTTTTCAGATATGGATGTACGCACAAGATCAGCAAAGTTTGTCATGGCCACCATCACGTTCACCCCGATAACGCCCCTTGTTTTCTCCTTCGCTTTCCTGATCTCAGTCCTGAGCCCTTCAATATTGGCCTCGATGTAGTCAAGCAACGGGTTGCGGTGCACCATACCCAGTCCGGCAGCCGAGATTACTCCCACTCCGCCCTGGTTTGCAACTGCCGCCGCCAGTCCCGACATCGATATGCCCACGCCCATTCCGCCCTGCACAATCGGCACAGGTATTGTCAAACCTCCGATCTTAAGTTCTCTCATTTTTCTGTTCCCATGTTATGTTATAAAACATCCGGTAAAGGTACATAAAGAAATCCGTAAACTACCATCGGCTGAATATAAAAGTAAAATTTAACATATATTAATTATTTAATATAATTGAATCCAATAAGACAATTTCACTATATTTGAATACAGACAGCACTTTTTATTAATTGAGTTGTTAACCGATTATCCGATGAGTACAGTTATTAGAACATTTTTGGTTTTTTCACTGGTTTGCCTTTCGGCGGAAGCTGACGCCAATCAGGAAGTGACCCTGCTTCGTACAGCGGGCGCCGGTGGTACAACCAACTTATATTATGATGCCGGCACTGGCAGGGCTGACAGTGTTCCTGATACAGGAGCAATCAGGGCAGCCATTGACAGCATTGCACTGGAGTATGGGATTCCCTCCGTTGCATTCGCGGTGGTTTACCGCGACAACATAATCGTATCGGATGCAGTTGGCTTTGCCGACGTTGAAAATGAAATACCTGCGACTCCCGGCACCGTCTACCGCATCGGGTCGGCTACCAAGACATTCATAGCGCTGGGGATACTCAATCTTGTGCATGAAGGCAAGCTTGATCTCGACGGCCGGTTGTCTGAAATTGTACCCGAAGTCCCTGTCAGTAACCGCTGGGAGGAGAGCCATCCGGTGCTGCTCAGGCACCTTCTTGAGCACACGGCCGGTTTCAGGGATCTTTACCTGAGGGACTTTGCAATACCTGAAGGCACCCCGCTGCCCAATGTTGAGGAGGCTGTAATGAGGGAGCCTGCCTACTGGGAATCAAGATGGCAGCCTGGCACCCGGAGCGCATATGCAAATCCCGGCTACACCCTGCTGGGCTATATCATTGAAAAATACAGCGGCATGCCTTACCATGAATACCTGGAGAAGATTCTTCTCCGTCCTCTCGGTATGGTTGATAGCGATTTCCTGGGTCGGAACAGCGACCGGCTTGCTCTGTCGTACGACAGAAGGGGCGATCCGCAGAACCCGCTTCCCATAATGGACCACCCGGCCGGTTACCTTCACACCACACCGGAGGATATGGCCAGGTTTATCCGCTTCATGCTTTCCCGCGGAGAATTTGCTCAAACAGACGCCGGTCACGACGTTACGTGGCCGGAGAGGGAAACGTTACCCGACAATGCTGAGGAGAATCCCTACCCGCAACCGGAAAGAAGTCCCCGGGACATCAGTATACTGCCCGGAGAGATATTCAGGCTTATGGAAAGGCCCTCATCTATAACCGGGGCCGGCAATGATATGCTGGGTTACGGGCTTGGTCTCTACTCTATGGTAGCCAGGGGAAATGTTGGCGCCGGCCATGACGGCGGCATTGATGAATTCCTCTCTTCCTTTGTATGTTTTCATGATGCAGGGTCTGCATACTATTTCACCATTACTTCGATGAGCCCGCAGGGGGCAACGGCAATAACCGAATATTTACAGGAGATACTACTTGATAAGAAGACTCCGGTTTCAGAAAATTTAGCAGACCACCCGTCTGGCATAGAAGGGTGGTACAGGATCAGGTCATACCGTCTTGCATTGGCCAGAATCCTGCACGACCTGTTTGACCCGGTAAAACTTGAAGTTTTTGACGACACCCTCAGGATGGGCGGTTTTGCCGGCCCGGCGGCCAATCTTGTTTCGCTTGGTGGAGGGTATTACCGTACTGAAGACAGTCCGCTGCCAACCCACTGGATAGGTACCAATGACGGGCAGATGGTAGTCTCCTCCAGTTTCGGCCAGGCCGGAGGGTATTATGAACAAACCGGTGCCATTAGTGCTTTGTGGAAAACGTGGGCTCTGCTAATCTCTTTCAATATTCTTATTATTACTTCACTAATATATTTTATAAACTACCTGGTGGTACGTTTCAGGAAACGTAGTGTGAATTCTGCACCAATGGTCTGGCCTGCCCTGGGAATTCTTTGCCTGATCCTTATGCTAATGGTCTTCAGCGGGATGACATCTATTACATTACTTGCCACGCCCAATGTCCGTTCAGTTTCTGTAGCTGTCCTCTCTTCCTTGTTTGCGGTTTTCCTGGTGATGGGGATGCTCAGCCTCAGGAAGGGTAAAACTCATAGCAGGTTGTGGCAGAGAGTGCCGCTTTTCCTCGGTTATGCCTCCTGGGCCTATATAGTTTTACTGCTTGCGTTTTACGGTCATATGCCTCTGACCACATGGATATGGTAAGGTGCTGTACCTTTACGCGGGTCAGGGTTTTGCAGGATCAGGATATTATTGCTGCCGGGATACACACTAATACTGTTATATTTTTATTATTTTTGCGGTGAATTAATTAAAATAGTCCAGGGGTGCCTTAATCACAGGCTGAGATCACACCCTTATAACCTGATCAGGGTAATACCTGCGTAGGGAAGGTTTCCGGTTTTCATTTTCATATCACGGCCTCCTGGTATTATTAAATATTAACAATTTAATAAATGTTTACTATGGAGG
>SLRB01000304.1 GCA_007131165.1 Bacteroidales bacterium
ATCAACATTGTCAGGATTGTACCATAAATGCCGAAGGCTACCACAATATAAAGGATCATCATCATTACCATCGTGCCGGCGATATCGAATTTCATGAGCCTAAGCAGATCCTCCAGCATCTCCTCCCAGTGGAGCGCCCGGTACCATTCAGAGTCGAGGCGCTGGTTCAGTTCATTGACAATTGCCCTGCTGTGCCTTGGATTATGTGGCATTATTAAAAGCGATGTAAGCCTGTCATCAGCCATATAGAACCACTGGGCCGCCGGCAGCGACATGTATATGGTGTTATTGTTCATCTCCGGTAGCCTCAGGTCAATAATCCCCTTGATGGCATACCTGCCGGCAGCGGTAGCTCCCTGGAAGCCCTGCCCCAGCAGGGTGATGGTGTCGCCAATGCCAACACCCAGAATTCCGGCCAGCCCCTGTGCAATCACAATCTCATCGTCTTCAGGCTCAAGGAACTTACCCTCAGCAATATTATCAGTCAGATTGTTGAACTGTACCTCCCTCCCGGGGTCAATACCCATTAACGCAATGCCTCTTGTCTGATCATCAGTTGCAACCAGGGCAAAATTCTGAATACGTGGAACGTATAAGGCAATCTGATGCGACATGTCATCAAGCACCTTCTTCAGGTTGTCATCAAAAAGCATGGCATTATCCATTGAGGGCTCTTCCTCAAAGAGTACATCCTGGATTTGTAAATAACCGGTGCTGTATGTCACCATGCTTTCAATCATACGGTCATATGATCCCTTCTCCATAGAGTAAAAGGTGATCGCCAGCATTACCGCGAACAGCACAGAACTCATGGAGATCAGCGTCCGTCTTTTGTTGCGCCAGATGTTGCGCCATGCCAGGGTTAGAAATAATTTCATTTATTCAAATATTGTTTTTCAAGTGTCACATGTAACAACCATGTTTAGGGTTATGCGCGTTAGTATTTGAACCTGGTATTGGTATGGGTATTTCATGTGATCTATAAAAAAATAATGACTATCTAACCCTGGTAAGATTTTGCAGGGTAAAGAAGCCCTGGTCCAGATCGATACTGAAATCAGCAGCGGTGGTAGTAAGGATTGTCTGATGCCCTGACCTGTCGTGAGGGGTCATCTCCCAGACAGTCGGGAACATGCGCCCACCCATTCTTTTTATCTCCCTGAAATTTATTGTACTGACCAGATCCCCAAACTCATCGTAATTCTCAACTTTAACCGGCAGGTAGTGTTCAGCCGCCACCCAATAAATGACCTTTTCGTAGACCACAGGCGTTTCGGGTAAGGGGATCATTTCAATAACATGGCATTCATGGCCGTTTACTGTTTCACTTTCCAGGAGTTTGTGTGTATAGTCATCTACTGTCGAAACACCCCTCACAAGGTCGTCATTGGTGAAATCGGAGCCCATCCACGACTGCGACATCATCGATGGCGGCATTTTCACCGTCCGGTCAATGCCAGGGAGGTAGTTCCACATCTCCCTTCCCCTCTTGAGGAATGCAGTACCCAGATCACGGGCAGGTGCTGTAATGTAGATCAGGGAGTAATCATCACCCAGGCTCCAGGCTTTCAATGATATCTCCCGTGTATAGCGGGGCCGGATTGTCTGCATTGTCATCTCGGTGTAGGACACATCACCCTGCATATTATTTTCCATCCGTCGGATTATATCACGCGGATCTTCCTGGGCATATGCAGTTATTACAATCACAATCAGGCAGATAACGACCATTACTTGTTTGGCATAAGTCTTCATGGCAATAGTACTTTTTTTATTTCGGGTTAAGATTATTTGTGTTATACTTTTTCTCAACAATGAACATCTCTTTCATACGCTCCCAGAAAGGCTCAATCTCTTCCTCAGGAACAGATTCGGGTGTAAGAACATACTGAAGAGAAAAACCTTTAAGAATAAAAGAAAAGAACAGCATCTGCTGCTTCGGATCAGGAAACCTGTCGGCGAAATATTTATAGATAAGCTGTACATACCTTACCAGCATTTCACCTGAACTGATCCTTGCACGTAGCAACTCCAGTACCTCCGTTTGCATGGAAAGCTGAAAGTAGAGTTTCCAGTAATCCCTGTCCTCTGACATTGTACTGGTCAGTTGCATGAAGAACGACTCCATCTCCTTGTTGGTAATCTCATCATTATTATCCGGATCGAGCAGGCTGCTTACCAGGGTTATGAACTGTTCGAACAGCACAAGCAAGATCTCATCCTTGCTCTCAAAATAATTATACATTAATCCCTTGGAAACACCTGCCTTTTTGGCGATTGCTCTGACTGTTGTGGCATAAAATCCCCTTTCTGCAAAGAGCCTCAGGGCTGTATTAAGAATGAGCTGACTTTTTGCTTCACGGATCTTCTCAAATTGTTCTGGAGTACGGGGTGACATTATGAAATATATTTATGATTGACCGGTCAGTCAAAAATAAAATATTATTTTATTAAAACAAAATGATAAATAAAAGCAATGTCTTAATATCGGTCCACTCGGGGATTACGCATTTAAGGATTCATAGCGTTGATCACCATGCTATTATATTAATGGAGCGAATGTCAGGTTAATGCTATGTGCATAATAATGGAGTAGCTGACAATATGGTGTTGTGGACAGGATGATGCCTTGTAATATTTAACAAACCAGTTTACAGGAACTGCTGCCTGTTGAAAAGGATGTAGCCGAAGTTTATCATGAACACCCAGGTGCCGTTTTCCTGTCCAAGGTAGGATGCGCTGATACTCAGCGGGCCGGGGGTGAGGTGGCGGACAAGGGCAAAATTTGCAATAAATGACGG
>SLRB01000198.1 GCA_007131165.1 Bacteroidales bacterium
CATCGTTTCGCTTTTCGTTGTAATTTATCCCATAGCTCAGCCTTACCTTATCATTCAGCCTGAATGTAGGTCTGATCTCGGCTCCGTAACCCTCCTGACGGTGAATTGTAAAAGTACGGTTGTAACTCATGTCTCCGTCAAAATAGAGCCGTTTGCGGTAATCGGTCGAATACATGAAATAGATATTGTATGCCTGCCCGGTTTCATAGAACCGCCCTGGCACCCTGGGCTCAAAATAGTCCCTTCTGCCCGCAGGCTGGTATCCTGCCCTCATCAGGGCAAAAAACCTGGTGTCGAAAAGGGCTCTTATGCTGTATGCCAGGTCAAGCCTGGTAAATTCACCGGGATGGTAGAGTGTAGAGTAGGTGGCGGTAAAGCTGTTGGTTAGTGTGAAAAGGCGCCAGAAGGGTTCGAATATATTGTGGCTAAGAGAGATCTCGTTGTCGACCAGGTTGTTGCGCCGTAAGAACCCCATATCGTTCTGGTCGTAGGTATCGGTAATAACCCTCCTTGAGTAGTTGTACTGCCATGTTCCGGCATATTTGCCGGCACCGATATTGTACTTGTAGCCGAAGTTGTTGTCGCTCCCTGCATAATATTGCTGGCTCAGCGCTCCGCTCCCCCTTACGCTGTAAAGGTTGCTGTTGTCAAAGAACCTGAATTCGGTCCCTGTCACATTTGCTGTATAACCTTCGGCCGATCCTGCCACATTGGTGTTGACAAGGCTGACGAACGAGTTGTTGGGCAGCGTCTGGTCGGCCACCACCAGGTTGTAGTTCGTGAAAGGCTGGGTTGTGTGATACCGGGTATCTCCGGTATTGACATCCTGAATCACTGCACGCCCGGGGGCTGTCATCGCATTGAACACCCCGATACCCAGTCCCCGCCGCGTCCTCCCCGAGACCTTGGAAGCATTGATGAGCATTGTCTCCATCGGATTTTCCAGTACCATCTCTTCTTCGCCGGCAATCATGTATGGTTCCCTGTATCCCCGTGGTGTTGAGCCGATGCGTCTGGAGTAGAAAAGGTCTGCTTTTTCGAACAGCTCAACCCCTTCGGTAAAAAACTGCCTCTGCTCATCGTATTTTACCTCGTGGGGGGTAAGATTAAGCACTTTGGCATCTGACTGCACCTGGGTGAAATCGGGTATGAGTGTCATGTCGAGGGTGAAGTTCTGGCTGAGTCCGAGTTTGAGGTCCATTCCCAGGCTTGATGCATTGCCCCAGTCCTTATGGAGGCTGTTATGCTCAACATACCCGGTCATGTAGGGGAAGAATCCAAGCCTGACAGGAGGTGTTATCCCTTCAATTCCATCAAGTCCGCCCAGGAACCTCAGCGGGTCGCCGACCCTGCGGTTTACAAAGTTCCAGCTTGATGTCTCGCGGGTTCGTCTCACCTCGCGCCAGAAGTTAATACCCCATTCAGATACTGCAGTCCCCGGAAATCTCAATGCCGACCAGGGGATCTCGATCTCAGCTATCCATCCGTCGTCAGTTATCCTCACCTCGCTGCTCCAGACGGCATCCCATGAGGAATCACCCCTGCTGCCGCCAGAGCCGGAGAGGTTGATATCGGTTTGCACCCCCGATGCTGATACCTCGAAGGTGAAACCGTTTATACCGTCGTCAAATGGGTTGATATTTATCCAGAACCTGTCCGCATTCAAACTGTTACCGCTGTTTCTCACACCCAGTTCAGTCAGTATTGCACCCGGGTCGGGGTCCTTCATCTTTGCCCCGATATAAATTGCCCTGTCGTCGTAAACCACCCTCACGTATGTGCCGAAAGAGGCAGGCCTGTCATTATGCGGCTCGTACATCATAAACCCGGTTGCCGGCTCCGCCTTCTGCCACGCGGGGTCTTCAAGCCTGCCGTCAATTACCGGGGGGACTGAAACCCTTACTGCGTGAATTGTTTTCCGGTCATCATTGGAATAGCCAGGGGCATTAGCAACAGCGGTTACCGGCTCGAAAAGAAATATCAAAAAGAAAAGGGTTCCTGCAATAAACCTGTTATACATATCCTCGTGGGTGCATCCTGTGAGCCGCAAAATTAACAATTAGCGTCAATTCTTCCGAAAGGGAAATGTTGCTTTACAACATAATTCATGTGAATCACGGTTCACAATATACTCCACCCGGGAATCTTGAATTATCTCCCCCCATTTACTGGTTGCTGCCGGCATTACCGGTGTAAGTCAGTAAGAAAGCACAACGAAAATCAGGCAGACAGCCTGACAAGTTAAGGCACTAACGTGTCAGTCAAAGAAAATATCATCGGTTATGGTAACAGAGGCCGTCATGCCTGCTATTGTAATTACAAATTCTCCTGCTTCTGTCACCCTGCGGTTCTCCAGGTTGACAAAGGAGAGGTCTTCGGGACTGAGCGTAAATCCGACGGTCTTTGTTTCACCCGGCTGCAGTTCAATCTTGTCAAATGCCCTGAGCCGCCTTACATCAGGGGTTGTGGAGGCTACAAGCTGTGAGCTGTAGAGCTTGACTGTCTCCTTTACAGCCGGCCCCGACTGGTGGGTTACATCTATGCTCACGGTCAGCCGGTCTCCCTGCCCGAGTGTTTGCCTGTCGGTCGACAGATTGCTGTAACCGACTGATGAATAGCTGATCCCGTGGCCGAATTCAAACAGGGGATTGAAAGAGCCTGTATAGTCATATGCCCCCTCGGGTGTGAGGGACACCTCTGAAGGTTTATGTATATACCCCACCAGCGAGTTGGGATACATGGGATAGGTATAGGGAAGCCTGCCCGACGGGTTGACCCTGCCGTATACAATATCGGCAA
>SLRB01000205.1 GCA_007131165.1 Bacteroidales bacterium
GACCCTGATCCGGCAATCTCCACCTTTTCATGGCTTACCTTTACCCTGAACCTGTTACCCCGGCAACCGAAGCCGAACTCCAGCTCTCTCCAGTGTTCCGGAAGCGATGGTTCAATACGTACCGTTTCACCATGCAGGTTGAGTCCGCCAAATGCAGTCATGGCCATCAGCACAGTGCCGCCCATCACCCCGGTATGAATCCCCTCGGCAGTTGTACCTCCCTGTATATCGGTATAGTCACTCTGCAAAGCTGTATTGTAAAGCTTCCAGGCAAGGTCCATGCGGCCAAGAAGCACAGCAACATATGAATGCACAACCCTGCTAAGCGTCGACCCGTGAGAGCAGCGTTCCAGGTAATAGTCAAAATTCTTCTCAAGGTAATCATCAGGCAGGCTGTAACCGAGAGTATCGACAATTTCTGTTACTTCCTCCTTGTCAATATTGTAAAAACACATAAGCAGGTCGGCCTGCTTTGAAAGCTTATAACTATCCGGCGATTTGCCTTCGGCCTTGAGAAGCCTGTCAAGCCGGTGAATATTCCCGTACTTTTTGCGATAGGCATCCCAGTCAAGCTCTTCGAGGTCGAAATAACCGTCAAACTGGGAGATTATACCCTCATCGGAAATTATCAGGTTCATCTTCCTGACCTCATCATGCCATTTATTAAGCTCATCTTCAGACAGGCCTATTTTTGACGGTACTTTCTCCCGGGGTTCGCTTCCCATAGCTTCCAGGATATTAAATGCCCTGTTGAAGAGCCACACAACCATTATGTTGGTATATGCATTGTCCTTCAGTCCCCCTTCACCGGCATCAGGCAGTTTCTCATGAAACTCATCCGGTCCCATGACCTTATGTATCTCATACCTGCCAGTATCTTCGTTAAAAACTGTCTTGCTGGCCCAGAAGCGGCATATCTCGAGAAACATTTCGGCCCCGTACTTTTCAATAAACCCTATATCACCCGTTATATTGTAATAAGTCCATATATTGTATGCAACTGCAATGGAGATGTGCCTCTGCAGCGAGCTGTAGTCATCCCCCCATTCACCTGAAACAGGGTTAAGATGGACCACCTGGGTCTCCTCCCTGCCGTCACTTCCGCTCTGCCATGGAAACATTGCCCCGCTGTAACCCTGTTCGCTCGCATAGTCCCTTGCCGCATCCAGCCTCCTGTAACGGTACATAAGAACAGAGCGGGCCACTTCAGGGAAGTGAGTGCAGTAGAAAGGCAATATGTACAATTCATCCCAGAATAAATGTCCCCTGTAGGCCTCCCCATGTAATCCCCTGGCAGGGATCCCGAAATCTATATTAACATTGTGAGGCGATGTTGTTACCATCAGGTGGTAAATATGAAGCCTCAGGAGCTTCTGCGCAAGCCGGTCGCCTCCCAGTTCAATGCCGGCATTCTTCCAGATCGCTTTCCAGGCTTCGGCACTCTCCTCCAGTAATTCATCAAAAGATGACAGTTCACCGGCTCTTTCCCGGGTATACTTTGCAGGATCGGGGTGCTTGCCGTCAATACTGTTACAGAGGCAGGCAAGTTTCTGAACCCTTATTGTGTCGCCTTCCTCCATTTCAATACTGAAAGTTGTATCCACCCTCCCTTTTGTTTTTTTATGCCTGCAGGAAACATCAACAGCCGTGCCGTTAAGGTCGGCCCGGAGCAAGGCTGCTTCGGCAACCCTGATCCTGCTCTGCCGCGTTTCGGCACTGACCCAGGCAAGTGTATCCTCTGCGCCCTTGCCCTGGCAGTGAAGGTGGTCCTGGTTAAGCTGCCGGTAACGTTTAACACCGTCATTTATCACATCTGCATTCATACCCGACCGGATCGTTATTTTTGCAGAGTAGTTAAGGGGAGTTACAACATATTCTGCTGCAGCAAGGTATTTGTCTGCCATACTGGCCATCCTTCTCGATTCGATCAGTGTCTCCCTGCCCTGTTCATCCTCTACAACAAGCCTTCTGGTCAGCAAACCGTTCCGCAAATCGAGCGTGCGCTCCATCTCCACAATCTCTGTCTTGTTCGGGTTAAACCACCGTTCGTTGCCTATCCTGAACGTCAGCAACAGCCAGTCAGGTGCATTGACAAAGTCCTCATTTACCACGGTCCTGTCCTCCACCTCCGATTCCATCCTGTTATACAACCCTGCCATATAAGTCCCGGGATAGTTTACAGGGTTTGCATCCAGCTCCTCAACAGCCCCCCGTGTACCAAAATATCCGTTACCCACAGTCATCAGTGCTTCCCTGGAACGTTCCCTTACCGGGTCGTAGCCCCTGTAGGTGAGTTTCCACATGTCCTCTTTAAGCCCGTAACTGAACCAGTCCTCTATCCCTGCCAACCCGCCAAGCTCGCCGAGATCTTCAACAACAACATCGGCGCCGTTGGTACGCAGTTCCAGTATATTGTTCTCCCTCGCCACACCGATTACAAACCCGAAGTTGCCCTTCCTGCCAGCCTGAACTCCTGAAACGGCATCTTCCACTACAACCGAGCGGTCATAGCTCACACCGAGGTTGTCGGCAGCAACAGTAAAAATATCAGGTTCAGGTTTACCCTGCAAACCAAGCTCGGCCGATACCACCCCGTCCACACGGGTTTCGAAGTAATCGAGGAGATTGACGGATTCAAGCACCGGTTTGCAGTTCTTGCTTGATGATGCAACGCCCAGCCTTATCCCGGCATCCTTTAATTCCTTTATCAGGGATACTGTAGAATCATATACTGTTGCTCCTTCTCTTTCGAGTATCTCGTTGAAAGCCTCATTTTTCCGGTTGCCCAGGCC
>SLRB01000196.1 GCA_007131165.1 Bacteroidales bacterium
GAATCTTCTCACTTCTGACGGAGTGACCCTTACGTTTCCAATAATATCCTGTTGCATATAAGATGTGACAAGCTGTTCGCGAACAATATCCCTGAAATCTTCCTTGATCTCCAGAATGCTTTTATTGTAATAGTTTTCAAGAGCCTCTTCAGAACCTATCTGTGAGATAAAGAACTGGAGCCTCCTGTTAAGCTCCATTTCAACTTCAGAGTCGCTAACTTCGATCGAATCAACAATTGCCTGATTAAGTAAAAGCTTCTGCACCAGGTGGTTTTCCAATAGCTCGCAACGTGACTGATCGGTCACATTATACCCCTGTGCCTGCATTTGCATCAACTCATTCTCGATGTCAGATTGCAGGATTATACTGTTGCCCACAACGGCAACGATGCGATCGACAATCCTCTCCTGTGCCTGTAAGCTTAACTGGCACACAGATAACCCAATAAGCGTTATCCATACAGATGTTGAAATAATTCGTTTAATCATTATTTATTTAGTTTAAAAATATTGAATAGCGTTTTTTTCCAGTCCTTCATTCAGCAGACTTTTCTCCAGCTCATTTAAAAACTGATTCTTCCTCCGGTTTATTATAATGTTTTTTATTTTCCGGGCTGCAATTGATAAGGGCATTTGGCTTCCACGGGGAACAAAGTCAATAACCCCGAGAAAATAATAGAAGTTTTCATCGGAGGCAGTAACCTGCCCCGGTCCCCGTAAAGCATTGGTTTGAGCTGCTGACCCTGCCGGAAAATGCTGCAGAAGCTCATCGGCATACATCCAGGTTTCGGTAAAGATCAGAGACCGGGATGCGTACCGGTTGCCGTAACTTTCAAGATCCTCTATATTGCCGCTTCCGGTAAACATTTCTATAAGTTGCCCCTGGCCCGGTGCATCTGCGGGAACCTTAAGAAATACACCCTTAATCGCAGGTTTGTCAAGCAAAATAGTCCTCCCATGTATTTCGTAGTATTCTTCAATCTCCCTCATCGTGACCAGGGAATCCAGCTTCTGTCCAAGTAGATACTGCTGGTATTTATATATGAGCAATGATGCCCTGTAATTGGCAATTTGCTTTTCCAGGTTTTTCTCTTCTTCAGGCAGGTTAGCCTCAGCAAGCCTTAGTAAAAGCTGGTTCCTTACCCATTTTTCGATATAGCTGTGTGCGATCTTTGTACTGTCGGCCGATGAGGCATTGGCCGGCAAAATGCCTGCAAGTTCATCCCTGTATAGATAATTATTGTATACCCTGGCAACAGGCTCACCCCCATCATTCCCCGATCTATGACAGGATAGATAAATAAAAGGAAATACAAGAAGGAGTAAAAGCTTTTGCATTATTTCAATCATGATTATAGCTGGCAGGCATTGCTGCCTGTCGTTAATATCTGTTCAGGATATCATTCATAACATTTTCATATACCACTACATTATATTTTTCATGCAATCTTTGAACCCACTCCTGCTCAAGATGATCCTGGTAACCGGAAATAACTTTGCCACGGACTTCGTCAAGTGCTTTGGGTTCAGGTTCCAGGACCTCGTGGACAAGGATAATTCTATGCCTGTCATTGTCGCTGGTTCTACCAACAGCTCCGGCCTCCCATTCAACCGTACCGGTAATTTTATCTTCGTCTTCTGAAAGGATTTCCCTTTCATAGGTTACAACCGGCTCTTCCCTGTCACGGTTAAGCCTGTCTATAATCCAGTTGTCATCCCATCTTCTGAACCAGCTGCTCATATTGGCTCTTCTGGCTGTCCTTCTCGCTACCCGGTTATCGTAAGTAGAGAATATTGTTGCTTCCAGCCTGTGACCCCACATATAATCATCCTTGTTCTCGCGGTGAAAAACAGCAAGTCCGGCACTGTCATTCAATGCTCTCTGCCATACTTCACGGTCGGTAATCTCGAACAGCAGCATACCGTCCTTGTATTCCTGTATAAGAAGCCCGAACTCAGGGTACCTGTTTTCAAGGTTTGCCTCTTCATGATCAATCAGCCACCTGGATACGAATTCCTCATAAAGAGAATGAACGTATTCATCAACAGGCCAGGTTTTGCGTTTGTAGGCATTCCTGGATATGAAAGCGGCAAACTCGCGCTGTGTTACCTCCCTTCCTGTAATACTAAACAGCACTTCGTTTAATGGATAGCTTGCCGGTACTGACCAGTCGCCATCGAAAACCCTGTCGTCAACAATATGATAAAAGTCCTCGAGAGCCCTCCTGTTGAGTGAAAAATCCCACACGTC
The DNA here is from genome assembly GCA_007131165.1 of Bacteroidales bacterium. Lineage (GTDB taxonomy): Bacteria > Bacteroidota > Bacteroidia > Bacteroidales > PUMT01 > PXAP01. The sequence goes on from SLRB01000196.1 coordinate 2,252, forward strand.
CTTCAGTTTTTCCACCAATGCATCTCTCAAAAGCCTTGATCTCCTGTCTCCTGAGTTACGTATCCTCTCGGTAAGTTCGTCGCTCACTTCTTCAAGCGGAGGAATACTTCTCCTCTCCTCAAGCCTTATTAAATGCCAGCCATATGCAGTGCGTACCGGCTCACTTATATCGCCGGGGTTCTCAAGTTCAAAAGCAGCGTTTTCAAATTCAGGGATTAAACGGCCTGCTCCGAACCAGGGAAGCCGTCCGCCCTGTGCTGCAGTATTAATATCTGTTGAGTACTCGCTTGCAAGCATTTCAAAACTGAACCCGGTCTGCAGCTGTTCGTATAATTCGGTTATTTTATCTTTTGCCTCAGTCTCTTCATATATATTGAAACCGGCCATAATGTGTGAAGTCAGTATCTCCCCCCTGGATTCCCGTATATCGTTCACCAGTATGATATGATAGCCAAAGGGTGTTCTGACCGGTTGCCCGAGTTTACCCGGCTCTGCATTGTAAACCGCGGTCTCAAAAGAGTATGCAGTCTGAAAGACAGTAAAATAACCCAGGTTCCCCGAGTTTGTTTTTGCCGATGGGTCATCGGAGGTAGCCCTGGCCACCCTTTCAAAACTTTCACCCTCCATTATACGTTCCCTGATCTGCATTGCTTTTTCCCATGCAGCCAGTGTATCTTCGGGACTGTATCCCGGATTAAGCCTTACGAGGATATGACTTGCATTTACATCGTATTGCCACCTTTCCCATGCCTCTTTGACCAACTGGCTTTCTTTACCGGGTGCAGTCATGTATGAACGGGCAAGTTGTTTCCTGTAGCCCTCCAGTTCTTCCCTGAAGCTCTCTTCGAGGTGTATGTCCTCCTCTCTGGCATGTGCCACCTTCAGGTGAAAGTTGATGAACTGGTTAACATATTCCTCCAGTGGTTGCGGATCAGTAAGCTGGTTATTTTTTTGCCAGAGCCGTATGATTTCATTTTCAGTAATTTCCCGGTCATGTATCACCATAACCACACTATTGTTGGCTTCGGGTTTCCCGGTTTCTGCCGCAGGCTGAAAGGCAGGAAGCAGAATCAGCAGCATAAGAAGCAAGCAGCTCCTGATAATTGCCGGCAAGGGTACTAAGATCCCCGGGGAAACGGGACACCAATAAAAATGATTATTCTTTGTCTTATTTGCTATAGATGACTTTTGCATCAGGTAATGATTGGATTATTGAACTGATCACCTGTAAAACCCGTTAAACAACCGGGTTATTTTGTATTATCTGCTGTAATTGGGTGCTTCACGGGTAATGGTAACACCGTGTGGGTGGCTCTCATTGAGCCCCGAGTTGGTTATTCTGACAAACATAGCCTTTTTGAGTGATTTTATATCAGGAGCACCGCAGTATCCCATTCCTGCCCTTAGTCCCCCGATCATCTGGTATATAACTTCAGAAAGTGTTCCTTTGTAAGGAATACGGGCAGAAATACCTTCAGGAACGAGTTTGCCTATATCCTCCTGGTTATCCTGGAAGTACCTGTCCCTGCTGCCCTGCTGCATGGCTTCAATACTGCCCATCCCCCGATACGCCTTAAATTTCCGGCCGTTGTATATTATAGTTTCACCGGGGGACTCCTCAACTCCTGCCAGCAAAGATCCTGCCATTATTGAATCCGCTCCCGCCGCTATCGCTTTTACAATGTCACCGGAGTACCTGATACCGCCATCAGCGATAACCGGTATACCGGTTCCTTTCAGGGCTGCGGAAACTTCATAGACTGCTGTTAGCTGAGGTATTCCAACACCTGCGATTACCCGCGTTGTGCAAATCGATCCGGGTCCTATACCAACCTTTACTCCGTCGGCACCGGCATCGGCAAGTGCTTTGGCTGCCTGGGCGGTACCTATATTGCCCACAACGATATCGACCTGTCCGGTAATTTTTTTCAGTTCTTTCAGAAGAATGAATACTCCTTCGGTGTGTCCGTGGGCGGTATCGATCACTATTGAATCAACACCCATTTCCAGCAAACCTTCCGCCCTCTTAATGGAATCCTTTGCCACGCCAATTCCTGCGGCCACCCTGAGTCGCCCCTTGTCATCCTTGCATGCCCATGGATTATCTTTTACTTTGGTGATGTCTTTATATGTAAGAAGGCCTATCAGTTTGTTATCACTGTCTATAACCGGCAGCTTTTCAATCCTGTACTGCTGCAACAGGTCGGTTGCTTTTTCGAGGTTTGCCTGGGTTGTAGTTATGATCCTGTCTTTTGTCATGACCTCACTGATCGGCTTTTTCATATTGTCCTGAAAGCGCAGGTCACGGTTGGTTACGATCCCTATCAGCCTTCCGTTGTTATCGATAACCGGGATACCTCCGATCCTGAATTCTTTCATCAGTTTAATGGCGTCACCTACGGTATTGGTCTTTTCAATTGTTATGGGGTCATATATCATGCCGCTTTCGGCTCTTTTCACAACTTTAACCTGCCTGGCCTGCTCCTTGATGCTCATGTTTTTGTGAATAACCCCGATCCCTCCCTGCCGGGCAATTGCAATGGCAAGGTCTGCTTCTGTCACAGTATCCATGGCTGCAGATATTATAGGGGTGTTTATCCTGATATTCCTTGAGAATATTGACGATATATCAACATCTTTAGGAAGAACCCTGGAGTAGTCGGGGATAAGAAGCACGTCGTCAAAGGTAAGGCCTTCGCCTTTAATCTTATCGGAAACAAATGACATATTGGTAAAATTTGGTTATATTTAAATTGCGCTAATTTACGAAAAATAAGTGTACGCTTATACAATTTTTGTTTTTTTACAGTTAATGAACAATAAGCTATCATATTAACTATTGGATATTTACAGCCAGATACTGAACCGTTACTGGGGGTATCACACCTTCAAGCCCATGCAGCCGGAAATCATCAGATCGGTTGCATCCGGAAAGGATACCCTTGCCCTCCTGCCGACCGGCGGAGGAAAATCGGTTACCTTCCAGGTACCTGCACTGGCGGCTGAAGGTCTTTGCATTGTTGTTACGCCCCTTATAGCGCTTATGAGAGACCAGGTTGACAACCTGCTCAAAAAGAATATCAAGGCACAGGCAGTTTACTCGGGAATGAGCCGGGCCGAGATAGATATCGCCCTTGACAATTGCGCCTACGGCAATTACAAGTTTCTTTATGTGTCGCCTGAAAGACTTGGTACTGAGATATTCAGGGAAAGGGTGAAAAAGATGAAGGTGAACCTGATAGCTGTCGATGAGGCTCATTGTATATCGCAATGGGGTTATGATTTCAGGCCTGCCTACCTGCAGATAGCCTCACTGAGGGAGTTGCTCCCCGATGTTCCCGTACTGGCGCTCACTGCTACCGCCACGCCCGGCGTCGTTGGTGATATACAGGAAAAGTTGCACTTTTCTTCTCCCAATGTTATAAGGACCAGCTTTGAGCGGAAAAATTTGCATTACCTTGTTGAGGTAACCGAAGACAAGCACAGGAAGCTGCTTGATATTATAAAAAGGATACCCGGCAGCGGAATAGTCTATGCAAGAAACAGGAGAAAAACGTCGGAGCTTGCAAGGTTCCTGTCAAACAACAGTATAACGGCAAACTTTTACCATGCGGGTTTACCGGCTGCGACCCGGACAGTACGGCAAAATGACTGGATGAAGGGAAGCAGCAGGGTGATCGTTGCCACGAATGCTTTTGGCATGGGTATAGACAAGCCAGATGTAAGGTTTGTTATTCATTTTGACCTGCCCGATACACTCGAGGCATATTTTCAGGAAGCCGGGAGGGCGGGCCGTGATGGTAAGGTGGCATTTGCGGTACTGCTGTACGACAATTCAGACGATACGAATGCCGGGAAGAGGGTGGAAATGAAATTTCCGGAAAAGCAGGTTGTCAAGCAGGTGTATCAATCCCTCGGAAGTTATTACCAGATCCCTTACGGGGGAGGGAAGGGTGCTGTGCTGGATTTCAATATAGCCGATTTTGCATCCAGGTACAAGCTTAACATTATGACTGCATGGTACTCCCTCAAGGCGCTGGAGACCGAGGGTTATATAGAGCTCACTGATGAAATAAACAGTCCTTCCAAAATCCATTTCATAGTTGACAGGGATGAACTTTACAGGTTTCAGGTGGCAAACGCCGCATTCGATGGTTTCATCAAGCTGCTGCTCAGAACTTATTCGGGAGTTTTTTCGGGCTTTGTTGCAATAGATGAGGACTTTCTTGCTAAAAAAACCCGCTCAGGCAGGGATGTAATCTATCAGTACCTGGTCAGGTTAAATAATCTCAATTTGATCAAATACATCCCGCAGCGTAAGTCGCCTCTGATAATTATGAATACCGAAAGGCTTGACAGGAACTCGCTCTATATATCCACCTCTGGTTATAAAGAAAGGAAGGAAAGCTATATGTCAAAGCTGAGGTCGGTCATCGGGTATGCTTCCGGTTCCGGCAAATGTCGTAGTATTATGTTGCTGGAATACTTCGGCGAGAAGGATGCCCGTAACTGCGGTAACTGTGATGTATGCAGGAAACCTGACAATACCGGGGTTGGCAGGGTTGAGTCTGACCTTATAAGGTCAAACATTATTGATGTTATCAGGCATAGTAATGTTGCACCTGAAGAGCTTCCCGCAATGTTAGATTTTGCTCCTGAAAAGACAATTACAGTCATCAGGTGGCTTCTGGATAACGGACAAATGCTAAAGGGCAAAGACGGCTTTTTAAGGTGGCGCGGATAATGGCCGGTCCTGCTTGTGCAGTTGGCCGCAGGTAAATATGTTACCGTGCCGGGCATTACCGGAACATTCGTTTTGGAGCCGGGGACCTTAAAATTATTGAGATAGAAATTGTTTTGCTAATTTTGTCTTTTATTTTTCAAATTGCAGCTATGGAAATAAACAGGGAAGATCTGGTATATTCGAAGGTGGTTATAGAGTTTGTGGCTGTGGCCGGAGAGTATTGCAGTTTCCTGGAACAGGCCGGAGGTTTTGCTAAAAGGGATTTTGTCGACAAGAGCCGTAAGATATTACCATTGTTATATTACAAGGCCACTTTAATACCTCCAACCGAGCCCTTTTTTGAAGAGGGTACCGAACGTTCCGTTACCGAGGAGGAGTGGGACACTATACACAACACTATCAGGGCCAGGCTTGGGAGTCACGATGACTATCCTGAGATCCTTGACCCGGTGGCACGTGACACCGATGACCGTGTTGGGGGCAGTATAGCAGAGAACATGGCCGATATATTTCAGGATGTGAAGGATTTTGTGATGGTGTACAGGATGGGAACGGTTGAGATGATGAATGATGCTCTTTGGGAGTGTATGCAGCATTTTGACCAGGGTTGGGGACAAAAACTGCTAAACGGTTTGCGTGCCCTTCACCATCTGATTCATGGCGGCCATAACCTCGACGAAGAAGAGGATGATCCGGCGCAAAATGAGGAGAAGAGAGACACAGAAAACTGGATATTTACTAAAAGGCAAAAGTTCTGGAATAAAGATGAAGACCAGTAATTTTAAATACAGCATATCAAATGATAAAATCAAGGAGCTTCCGTTAACCTCGTTCGGAGGCGAATTAGTTGTTGTAGACCATCCAGATGCGGTACCCGGAGCGGTTGGTATGCTCAGGGGTGAAACGGTACTGGGGTTTGATACTGAAACCAAGCCGGCATTTAAAAAAGGAGTAATTAATGGTGTCGCCCTGTTGCAACTATCCACCCGGGAAATGGCTGTTGTTTTTCGTCTCAACAAAACAGGATTGCCCCCATCACTGGTCTCGGTGCTTGCAAACCCCGGTATTGTAAAGGTTGGAGCAGCAATTAGAGACGATATCAGGTCGCTGCAAAAGCTTTCGCGTTTCAGGCCGGCAGGATTTGTTGAGTTGCAGCAGATGGTAAAAGAGTATAGTATTGAAGACAGCGGTCTGAGAAAAATGGCTGCCATAGTGCTTGGTATACAGATATCCAAATCGCAGCAGGTATCCAACTGGGAAAAGGAAAAGCTTACCGAGGCCCAGCTCATATATGCTGCAACCGACGCCTGGGTTTGTCATGAGATATACAGGAAACTGACCGTCAGCTGAGGTTAAACAAAAGCCGCAAAAATTAGATGAAGAAGATCATTCTCAAGCCTGGCAAAGAGCAGTCGGTTAAACGTTACCATCCCTGGATATTTTCAGGTGCTATAAGCAGAAAAGAGAGTTCTCTTGCAGAGGGCGACCCTGTTGTGGTATACAGCGCTCAAGGTGAGCTGCTTGGGACGGGTCATTATCATTCAGGTTCCATCGCGGTGCGCCTGATCGCATCAGCAGGAGACTGGCCTGACAACCGTTTATGGAAGGATCGCCTGGAGAGGGCCCTGATGCTGAGAAAGAGATGCGGACTTGCCGGCAGCAGTCATACAAATGCCTACCGGCTGGTTAATGCCGAAGGTGATGGCATGCCGGGCATGATCATTGATTACTATAACGGCACCGCAGTAATGCAGGCACATACTATTGGCATGCACAGGGTAAGGGATCAGGTGAACGCTGAACTGCACAATGTTATGGGTGAGGGGTTGAAAACTGTTTATTACCGGGGTGCCAAAGGCCTGGTTAAGCAGTCAGATAAGCCGGATTTGGCCGGTTATTTATTTCCGCCGGGAGGAGATGCCGCCACTAATTCACCGGGCAGTTCAGGTGGCGGAGGAGATTTGTGCAGCGCCGGTAATGGCGCAGAGGGCTTTGTTAATGTCAGCAGGATTGATAATATCATTAAGGAGTACGGCAACATGTTTATAGTGGATTGGGAAAGGGGGCAGAAAACGGGGTTTTTCCTTGACCAGCGGGAAAACCGCAAGCTCCTTGAACAATATTCCGGCGGTAAGAATGTACTCAATATGTTTGGTTATTCCGGCGGTTTTTCGGTGTATGCTCTCCGGGGAGGCGCCATGAAGGTGGTTACTGTAGACAGTTCGGCAGCCGCGGTTGAGATGGCAGGGAAGAACGTTAACCTTAACTTTGAAAACGATAAACGTCATGTAGCTGTTTGCGACGATGTGTTCGATTATTTCAAAAACAGCAATGAAAAATATGATGTGGTAGTAGCCGACCCGCCGGCTTTTGCCAAGGGTACACGTGCCGTTAAAAATGCCCTGCAGGCTTACAGACGTTTAAATTCAAAAGCAATTGAGAAGGTCGGGAAAGGTGGTCTGCTCTTCACTTTCTCCTGCTCACAGGTTGTCTCAAGAGAGCAATTCAGGCAGGCAGTATATTCAGCGGCAATTCTATCGGGCAGGGAAATAAGGATACTGCATCAGCTGTCACAGCCGGCCGATCATCCCGTTAGTATATACCATCCGGAGGGCGAATACCTTAAAGGCCTGGTTCTCCATGTTTTTTAACAGAAATAAAATCCGTTGCCGCAGGTGAGTTTCTTAATTGAAATTGCAGGGCTTTTTAACGTGTAAATACCCATCCGGTTTCTGAGCTAAGGTTGTAATCAAAGCTGTATCCCCCTTCATTGAACAGCTTGATGTCCTCCGGATTCTCAATCCTTTCTCTTATGATGAACCGTGTCATCATACCCCTTGCCTTCTTGGCAAGAATACCAACAACTTTGTATTGATTATCCCGGTATTCTTTAAAGACGGGTGTGATGACATCTCCTTCAAGGTTTTCGATATCCACAACCCTGAAATATTCATGGCTTGCAAGATTTACCAGTACAGCGGTTTTCTGTTTGCCCAGTTCTTCATTAAGTGCCCTGGTAATGGACGATGTCCAGTATTCATAAAGGGTTTTTCCTTCTGATGTGGTAAATTTGGCTCCCATCTCCAAACGATAGGGCATAATCAGGTCCAGGGGCCTCAATATCCCGTAAAGTCCGGACAATATACGCAGGTGATCCTGTGCATACCCGAGATCAGATTTTTCGAGGCTGCCTGCATCGAGCGACCTGTAGACGTCGCCTTTGAACGCGAATAGTGCCTGCCGGGCATTATCCTTATTGAAGGGCTTTTTCCATTGCGAATAACGCTCAAATGTAAGGTTTGCAATGTCGCTGCTCACATTCATAAGCACCGCCAGGTCGGTAGGAGAAAACTGCCTCAGCTCTTCTACAAGGTCGGCTGCCTTATCCGTAAAAACCGGAGTAGTGTAGTCCGGGCCATCTGTTTTTGAATTAAAATCCAGTTTCTTTGCTGGTGAGATTATTGTTATCATCTTTGTTATGCCTTAATCCTGTTATATTATTCAACAAACGGGACGTTTAAAAGTTCAGCCGCAGGTTGCCACGAACCGGCCTGCCGGCATGCCGGACAGGGGTTAGCTTGAAAAAGGTTCGTTAAATGGCCGGTGTTTGGTCAGTTTTCTCCGTTTACCGGCATAAAAAAGAGCGAATAGCTATATTCTGTCGGGTAAACCCGGTATTGCTCCCTTGCAGTAACAGGTGTTCCTCCCACCCCTGTCACCATGTGATCTATATTAAGAACAGGGTTGGCACTCCTTTCAAGCTGGTAAGGATACCAGGTGTTTTCAAGGTTTGTATATGGATTTACCGCCACGTTCATAGTATGGTCTCCCCAGAATGCAAGTCCGCGCCCTTCCCCGTCAAGGATCCTTCCCCATCGCACATCTGTGCGGTTATCAAAATCCTGCGGGATGATATAGGGTATCTCAATATCGGCTATATCAATGCTGTACAACCCTGTTTTCGCCCCGGTCTTCCGGTCAGGGTAGGTTTCGAAGGGGCCTTTCCCGAACC
>SLRB01000319.1 GCA_007131165.1 Bacteroidales bacterium
GCCATCAGGCAAGAAGGAGGAACGGGATCACGAATGCAATGAGTAATTCCTCTCTTGCCATCAGGCAAGAAGGAGGAACGGGATCACGAATGCAATGAGTAATTCCTCTCTTGCCATCAGGTAAAAAACTGCATATCGTGTAATTTCCGGTAATAACCGTTTAGTGCAAGCAAGGTGCCATGTTTGCCCCTCTCAACTATCCGGCCTTCATGAAGAACACAAATTTCATCGGCAAACTGAATAGTAGATAACCTGTGGGCAATAACCAGTGAGGTGCGACTCTTCATAAGCCGGAATAATGCATCCTGTACAAGCCTCTCCGATTCCGTATCAAGCGCAGAAGTGGCCTCATCCAGGATCATGATAGGCGGGTTTTTAAGCACAGCTCTTGCAATGCTGATCCGTTGCCTTTGCCCCCCCGACAACTTACTTCCCCTGTCGCCTATCCTTGTGTGATATCCATGTTTTGAAGATATAATAAAATCATGGGCATTTGCGACTTTAGCAGCATTTATAACATCCTGCTCTGTTGGATTGTCAACTCCGAAAGCAATATTGTTGTATAAGGAATCATTAAACAGGATGGGATCCTGGTTCACATTGCCCATCAGTCCCCTGAGATCACTTATCCTGTAATCTTTTATTGAAACACCGTCAATCAATATGTCTCCCTTTCTCACTTCGTAGAACCTGGGGAGCAGATCGGCCATTGTAGATTTCCCGGAACCTGACTGACCAACCAGTGCAACTGTTTTACCCTTCTCTATCACAAGGTTTATATTTTGCAGCACATCAAAATGGTCATAACTGAAAAAAACATCCCTGTATTCGATTGAACCGCTAAAATCGCTTATGGCCAAAGCATCAGGCTTGTCTTTAATATTATTTTCAGCATCCAGAACATCCTGAACCCTTTCTACTGATGCAAGTCCCTTCTGGACATTGTACATAGCCGTGGAAAATGACTTTGAAGGAGCGATAATAAGATAAAACAGCATAAGGTACCCTATAAATTCCTGTGAGTTCAGATCACTTACATCAGCCAGAACAAGAGTAGCTCCATACACCATTATCGTTATCATAACTATTGTTCCGAGGAATTCACTTACAGGGCTTGCAAGGGCACGTCTTCTCTGCATTTTAACCATTACCCTTGTGTATATCGTATTAGTATTGCCAAATCTCTCCCGCATTTTGTTTTCGGCATTAAATGCCTTGATGATGCGAAGTCCGCCAAGTGTCTCCTCAATCATAGACAGAAGGACACCCATTTTTTTCTGACCTTTCAACGAAGTTTGTTTAAGTGTCCTTCCAAGGCGGCCAATTATAAACCCGCTTACAGGCAGCAGTATAAGTACAAACAGAGTAAGCGAAGTGCTCATGTAGAAGAGCGCACCAAGGTAAATAACTATCTGAAAGGGATCTCTGAAGAGCATTTCAAGCGAACTGACTATTGATGTTTCAATTTCCTGGACGTCTCCTGTCATCCTTGCAATAATATCACCCTTTTTTGCTTCCGAAAAATAGGACAACGGCAGAACCATTACCTTATCATATATCTGGTTCCTGATATCTTTGACCACCCCGTTCCTGATCGGGGCAAGGTAATACATTGCAAGATAATGGAACAGGTTTTTTCCGAAGGACATTACAATTATAAGCAGGCTCAGAAATACGAGTGCACGAACAGGGCCTTGAATGTCAATCATATTACTGATGTAATAATTAAAATGCTCTCTCGCAGAATCAAGAGTGTAGTCAAATTTACCTACACTTGTTACTGCAGGCTCATTCTGGAAAAGTATCCCCAGGAAGGGGATTGCCATAGTTACTGAAAACAGGGCAAAAAGAGCTGAAAGCAGGTTAAGTGATATATTCAGCACTCCTTTTCTCCAGTAGGGAACCAGAAAACACAGTATCTTCCCAATATTCTTCATAGCATTTACTGACAGTTCCTTTTTACAGTTTTATCCCTGTATAATTAAATGGTGTTAAGTTTTTTAGCTCGTCTTTCACCTTTTTGTCGATATCAAGTGAATCTACAAAAACGGCAAAATCATTACCTGTAAGCTTTTTGTTTCTCCTGGTAAGCTTCTTCAGAACTTCGTAGGGTTCGGGAAATCCTTCTCTGCGGAGTATTGTTTGTACAGCTTCTGAAATTACTATCCAGTTATTCTCCAGATCGGATTCTATGACCGGCCTGTTGACAGATAGCTTACCAAGACCTTTTAAAATTGCTTTGACAGCTATTAAGGTATGCGCCACAGGCACTCCTATATTGCGCAAAACCGTGGAGTCTGTAAGGTCTCTTTGAAGCCTTGATACCGGTAGTTTTGAAGAAAGATGTTCAAAGATGGCGTTCGCTATACCAAGGTTCCCTTCGGCATTTTCAAAATCAATAGGATTTACTTTATGCGGCATAGCCGATGAACCTACCTCGGTTTCACTTATTACCTGCTGGAAATAGTCCATTGAAATATAACTCCAGAAATCCCGGCACATATCGATAAATATGGTGTTAACCCTCTTCAGGTTGTCAAACATGGCCGCCAGGTTATCATAATGATCTATCTGAGTAGTGACCCTGGAGCGGTCAAGTCCGAGTTTCTCATTTACAAAGCTGTTGGCAAAAGCCGTCCAGTCAACACCAGGATATGCTGCATGATGTGCATTGAAATTACCGGTGGCACCTCCAAATTTGGCTGAACAAGGTATCGCTTTTAAAAGCCCTATCTGTTTTGTTATCCGTTCATGAAAAACTTCTATCTCTTTACCCAGCCTTGTAGGTGATGCAGGCTGACCATGAGTTCTGGCCAGCATAGATATATCAGACCAGCCGGCTATCAGTTTCTGAAGTTCCGATAACAGTTCTTCTATCACCGGATAATACACTTCATGTATAGCATTTCTGAGAGACAGGGGAACGGCAGTATTATTAATATCCTGGCTAGTAAGTCCGAAATGAACAAATTCAACATACTTTTCCAGTCCGCATCCCCGAAAGGCATCTTTAATGAAATATTCAACTGCCTTGACATCATGGTTTGTTACCTTTTCAATATCTTTTATCTTTTCTGCATCTTCAAGTCTGAACTCCTCGTATATTTTCCTGATATCATTCCTGGCTTGTGCGGAAATTCCTTGAAGCTGGGGCAGAGGTATCTCACAAAGTGCTATAAAATATTCAATCTCAACAAATATCCTGTATCTTATCAGGGCGTATTCGGAAAAAAAAACAGCAAGTTCGTCAACCTGCTGCCGGTATCTTCCATCAATTGGAGACAGAGCGGAAAGTTTACTGATATCCATATTTTACCGGGTTTTATATATTCCGGGCAAAGTTAAAAAAAATAAAGACTTCTGGAGAGCCGGGAATTAATTATGAAAGGATCGGGAAAAATATAGTATTTTTGTATTAGTTGCATATATATAATCTAAATACAGATAGAATACCTTTTACAATCCTTTTTGTGAATTCAAAATTCTTGATACAATGGTTTCTCTATCAGATTGTTAATTAATTTATTCAAGCCTAAATGACCATACTGGAATATTTGCGCAGGATATTGATATTATGCCTGCTCATGGCCTGCACTGCTGTTAATGCCTCTTTTGAAGAGGAAGATATCAAGCTTGTGTACAAGTTTGATATGAAAACTGAAGTTATGCCTGCCTTATGGCGACAGACACAGCAGGCATTCAATGAGGCTGAGGAACTGGAAGCGGATTATATCCTCATACACATGAATACTTATGGGGGACTGGTTCAGGCTGCAGATTCGATAAGAACAAAAATAATCAACACGCCAACGCCGGTTATCGTTTTTATTGACAACAATGCCATATCTGCAGGTGCGCTGATAGCAATTGCTGCGCAGCAGATATATATGCGCCCTGGTGCCAGCATTGGTGCAGCAACTGTGGTAGATGCCACCGGAGCGGAGGTGCCCGATAAGTTTCAGTCTTTCATGAGGGCTGCAATGCGGGCAACCGCCGAATCACACGGGAAAGATACACTGGTTACCGAAACCGACACCCTGATAAAATGGTTTCGCGATCCTGTTATTGCCGAGGCAATGGTTGATCCCTCAGTGGAAATTCCCGGCATAATCGAAGCTGGCAAAGTTCTTACGCTTACAAGTGAGGAGGCCATTGCAGCGGGTTACTCCGAAGGGATGGCTTCAACAATAGATGAGGTGCTGCAAAAAGCAGGAGTAGCAAATTATGAAATTGTAGAATATGAATTAACAACTATGGAAGCCATAATCGGTTTCCTTATTCATCCGATATTCCAGAGTGTCCTTATTATGGTCATTATCGGCGGACTCTATTTTGAGCTGCAAACCCCCGGTATTGGCTTCCCTTTCGGCATGGCATTTCTGGCAGCGGTTCTCTACTTTGCCCCGCTTTACCTTGAAGGCATTGCACAGAACTGGGAAATAGCCCTTTTCATTGTAGGAATTATACTGCTTGCAATAGAGATTTTTGCTATACCTGGTTTTGGGGTAGCTGGTATAGCCGGGTTGGTGCTTATGGTTTCCGGGCTTACCCTTGCCATGATCGACAATATTGTATGGGAGTTTGAAGGGGTCGGACTGACAATCTTTATAAGATCACTGCTGCTGGTGGTTTTCAGCTCATTCGTAGCATTGGTCGCCTCAATATCGGCCAGCAGAAAGCTTCTTGACACAACCGTTTTTTCCCATCTGGTGCTTAATTCAATCCAGGACAAAGAACAGGGTTATATAGGTGTTGATAATCAATACCGGGGCCTGGTTGGCAAAACAGGGGTGGCATCTACATCTCTGCGCCCTTCAGGCAGGGTGGAAATTGAATACGAGCAATATGATGCAAAATCGCTCGTTGGATTTATAGATAAAGGCGAGAAGGTTAAAGTTGTTAAATTTGAAACCGGACAGATTTACGTAGTTAAAGAATAATGATGTGGCTTCTCCTTTTTTCTTAAAAACATGGCTCTTTACCGGACAAAATCATTAATTTTATATCTCCGATTTTACAAATTACTAACCTATTTAATAAAATGACATGACAATAACATTCAATGAACTTCGCAGGATAAAGGACAGCTTGCCACACGGCAGCATGAAGAGAATTGCAGATGAACTTAATATGAGTGTTGAAACGGTCAGAAATTACTTTGGAGGAGCTAATTACGAAGAGGGAGAGACTGTAGGAATTCATCTGGAAAAGGGGCCTGACGGGGGAATAGTTGTATTGGATGACACCACTATACTTAATATGGCTAAGGATATACTTGCTAAGGAAGGTGTCAACTGAAATGATTGTTTTACTAATGTGATAATGGCAGAAAACACTTTTTCTGCCATTATTTTTTATTCTTATGGAAGCGGCATTCATCAGCATAATTAAAAAAACGGAGGAAAGACTTCTGTCAATACTTTACAATTACTGCAGGGAGCTTTTTACTGAATATTACCTTCCCTCACACGATCATTTCCATCATATGAGGGTTTGGAATTACACCAGGGAACTACTCTCATCCCTGCCCATGGGAAAATGCGGTTTTACAGAGCCGGATATTGAACAGCTGATCCTGGCCGTCTTTTTTCACGATACGGGATTAACTGTTACTCTTGATGAGGATCACGGACTGGAGAGTGCAAAGATTTGCAGGAAGTTTATTTCTGCAAACAAAGATCTTTTTTCTGCATACCCGGCTGAGGCGATTAAAGCTATCGAAATGCACGATAAAAAGGAGACAAAAACATCCGGCAGCTTCATGAAGGCTCCCGGTATTCCTGTCATTGTATCGGTATGTGACGATCTTGATGCTTACGGTCCCATTGGCATTCTCAGATATGCAGAAATATATCTTCTGCGGGGTGTGTCGCTTGACAAACTTCCGGAAAGAGTGCTGAAAAACATGAAGTCAAGGTTCAGGCTGCTTTCCGGACAAAAATGGATACCCGGCGACCTTTTTACCAAACACCGTGGCAGGTACAGGTATGCTTTAGATTTTTACCAAAAAATGAACAACCCCGGAAACACTTTTTGTAAGAAAGCAATCGTAACATATATGGATTATGTCTATCAGCGAAAGGGAGACCTTAACATGTATGTAAATGAAATTGCAGGAAGCTCTGACCCTGAAGCTTTAGCTTTCGGCAGGGACCTTTACCTGGATATTACAGGGGCAAAAACAAACTCGCCATCTGAAACCTGACTGTTCAGATAATAAATACCTCAATACCCTGATTGTTTACATTACCGTATTTTATATCTTGCAGTTAAATCAGTTATTTTTATGTTTGAACGGTTTACAGGTTTCATAAGAGAAGGCTCTCTATTTGGCCGCGGGGACAGGTTGTTGCTGGGAGTCAGCGGAGGAGTTGATTCTATGGTGATGCTCCATCTTATGGCCAATAACGGTTATGACATAGTTGCAGCGCATTGCAATTTTCTGCTCAGGGGTGCAGAATCAGATGAGGACCAGGATTTTGTTGCCCGCGAATGCAAAAAAATTGATATTCCTGTATACACTTGCAGCTTTAATACAAAAGAGTACGCCATGGAAAAAGGCATATCTCTTCAGATGGCTGCACGGGAATTGAGATACAATTGGTTTTACAGCCTTCTGGCAGAGCTGGGGTGTTCACTGATCGCAATAGCCCACAACAAAAATGATATTACAGAAACATTCCTCATTAATCTCCTCAGAGGTACCGGTCTTCGAGGTTTAACGGGCATTAAGGCAAGATCAGGGAAAATTGTACGTCCTCTTCTGTTTGCCGGAAGACCTGAAATATTGGAATACGCAACATTAAACAAGATTCCCTTCCGGGAGGATTCGAGTAATATGGACATAAAGTATAAACGTAACAGGATAAGGCACATCATTATACCAGAACTTGAAAAAATATCCCCGGGTTTTGTCGGAACTATTTATGAAACTGCTGAGCGGCTGAAGGAAACAGACGAAATCGTTTCAGAGGCCCTGGAGCAACGGTTCAACAATCTTTTCAGCCGGGAAAACGGTGAGTACAAAGTAAAAGTATCTTCGCTTCTCGAACTCGATCCGCTGCCAGCTTATCTTTATGAGTTCCTTCGCAGGTGGGGATTTTCCAGAGAAACTACCGACAATATTGTCAGTGCTTTACAGGGACCTCCGGGAAAACTCTTTTATTCTAACACTCACAGGCTTATAAGAGACAGGGAATATCTGATTATAACACCAATCCAACAGGTACAAATAACCCGGTACTATATTGATGAAGATTCTACCCGGCTCAACGAACCATTGAATTTAAGAATATCAAAACACATTTATCATAAGGGTTTCTCAATACCCTCTGAACCCTCCATTGCATGCCTTGATCTTGACATGCTTCATTTTCCCCTCATTTTGAGAAAATGGCAGAATGGCGATTATTTTCAGCCGCTGGGCATGGGGGGTCTTAAGAAACTTAGCGATTTCTTTATTGACAACAAGTTTTCAATTGCCGATAAAGAGAGAACCTGGATCCTTGCTTCAGGGAACAGGATTGTATGGATTACCGGCCACCGTATTGACGACCGGTTCAAAATTACCGACCGGACAAAAGAGGTACTTATGATTGAGATCGTTGAGTAACTGCATTTGCGAAGATCTTTTTCTTTTTGAAATATTCGAAAAATGTCACGTTCATAAGAACAAGGAACATCCCATACACAACATCTTCAACTGGGATAGTGAACAACCGTACTGACAGGTTCTGAGTGTCATCATACCAAACCACCTGCTCTTCAATAAAAGACCCTGTTAACAGGCCATTAATTATGAAAAAGGGGAAAAGCAATACCATATAGGCAAAATAGAACCTGCCCATATAAGCAGATCTGAGTACAAGCTCATGATAAAGAATAAATGAGGCCGTCAGTATAAAGGTGACCGATGTATAAAGACGGGATATATTCAGCAAGGCTACCGTTAGAAGAATTGCTGAGATTACGAATGATATTGCACGTGAATATCTCCCGAACAAATCTTTTTTTATGAGGTATTTAAGTGTATCATAGGTAAAAACACAGGCGAAAGGTATTGTAATAAAAAAAAGTACCTCTTCAACCGGCAGATTGGCAATGTAAAAACCTGTAAGATATCTCTCATTAAAGCCCCAGATCCCCATCTCCGTATAAAGCATATCCCACAATATGAACAGAACTCCCGTAATTGCAATGGAAGGAAAGAGGTATTTCCACCTTGAAAAGAAATAGTTTCTTTTATCAAAGCTGACTATAAACGGAATAAGTATGGCAAAGAAATTTATTAACAAATAAGTATACATCCCTTTTGATATGAATTATTAGTTTTGTTTGTTTATCAATTCAATGAGTTTTTCCCTGGTTTCGGGATAGGCTATCCTGAACCAGACTGTATAGTTACCGGGATTGTTCTCGATATCTTCAGTAAGATCTTCAAGATTTACATATCTGATCCCATCCACCTCCGATTCGTCGGGCACCGGAATATCGTCGCTAATACCAATAAATACATGATCAAATTCGTGCTCTGTAAGTCCATTGTCAAAATCTGCCCTGTATATGAACGAAAAAGAGCTGTACATCTCACCCTTCATTCCCATCTCTTCATAAAGTCTCCTGTGTGCAGCATCTGCAACATCTTCACCCGGCCGTGGATGGCTGCAACATGTATTGGTCCATAAACCAGGAGAATGATATTTGCCTGACGCCCTCCGTTGCAGAAGCAATTCACCTTTGCTGTTAAGTATAAAGACTGAAAATGCCCTGTGAAGCAATCCTTTCCTGTGAGCTTCAATTTTTTCCATAGTTCCGGTTTCCCGGTCATTTTCATCAACAAGCACAACTGTATCTATAGTCATATAATCAGGTAATTAAGATTTGGTGAATGATAAAAGGAGCAGCCAGTACTTTTTAATATTCGGTATCCGCACCCTCCTGACGAGAAGATCTGCAGTGGGAGTATTTTTTATCTTTTTGAAAAGGCTGTAGTAATATATATAAGCAACAAATACACCCCGTCTAACTGAGGCAGGGAGCTTTTCTATCCCTTCATAGCCATGCCTGAAATCCTTTTCAATATCCTCTTCTATTTTGGATCTTTCATTATCACCAAAATTATCCAGATCGATACCCGGGAAATAGGTCCTTCCAAGAGTCTGATAATCGGCTTTAAGGTCTCTCAGAAAATTGATTTTTTGAAAGGCTGAGCCAAGGCTCATTGCATGGGATTTAAGATCTTCATACTTCCTCTCATCACCCTCAAGAAATACCCTCAGGCACATTAGGCCGACCACCTCTGCTGAACCCAGGATATACCTTTCGTATCCATGCTGGTCATAGGTTTTCTTGTCGAGATCCATTTCCATGCTCAGAAGGAAAGTGTCGACGAGTTCTTTTTCAATCCCATATTTGTTTACCACGTATTGAAAACTATTGAGAATAGGATTCAGGCTGATGCCATCCTCAATTGCACGGTAAGTCTGTGCCTTGAATTCATCAAGCAAATGCTTTTTGTCAAAGGCATGGAAAGTATCGACTATCTCGTCGGCAAGTCTGACAAATCCGTATATCCCGTATACAGGATCATGAAACCTCCTGTTGAAAACTCTTATCCCCAGGCTGAATGAAGTGCTGTAAGCTATAGTTGTTATCTTGCTTGTTTTGAAAGATATTTTATCGTAAAGCGCTTTCATGCGTACAAATCAGGTTAATGAATTCAATATTCAACGAATTAAATTTTGCACCTAATGCATAGTCAGTGTTTTAAATGTATGAATGTCACATCTGATCATTTTTGCAAAAAGTTTATCAAATTGCATGTGAGATCGACGAAGTCAAATCCGCATTCTTTGTTCATGTTCTTTTTTCTGCCGAAGGCTGCTTCAGGCTTCATTTTTTATTCATTTTTATTACTTCTTTTGCAGCTACCTGACCACTGATGATCGTTGGAGGAACTCCCGGACCGGGGGTTGTGAGCTGCCCGGCATAAACAAGGTTTTTAACTTTTTCTGAATTAAGTCTTGGCTTGAAAACAGCCGTCTGCATCAGCGTATTGCCAAGGCCGTAGGCATTCCCTTTGTAAGCATTGTAGTCTCCTGAGAATTCTTTATGAGCATAGCTTTTCCGGTACACCACATGTTGCCTGACACTTTCACCGGTAACAAACTCAATCCTGTCCATGGCAATATTGAAATATTTTTCCCTTATTGTCTCATTATCTTCGAGTCCGCTTGCCACAGGTATAAGTACCACGAGGTTTTCCTTACCTTCAGGAGCAACTGAAGGATCAGTCTTTGATGTAACCGATGTATAGAGCAAAGGGCGTGAGGGCCATTTCTTGTTTTCAAAAATTTCACTGGCATGTAATTCAAAGTCTTCATCAAATAACAGATTATGATGAATCAGGTTCCTGAATTTCATGTCAAGCCCTATGAAAAAAAGCAAAGCAGAGGGTGCCATCTCCCTGCTTTCCCAGTATTTTTTGGTATATTTAGCTTTCCCTTCAGGCAGGAGTGACTGCTCTATATGATGGTAATCTGCCGAGCCAACGATGAAATCAGCCTCGTGAAACTTCCCGTTGACAATGACCCCGGTTGCCTTGCTGCCCGAAACCATTATTTTTTCAACCGGGCTGTTATAATGGAATGTAACACCCAACGATTTGGCCAGGGTTTCGAAACCTTTTACCACCTCAAACATACCCCCCGCAGGATACCATGTCCCGAGCCCTATATCAGCATGATTCATCAAACTGTATAAAGCAGGAGTCCGTTTCGGGGTTGCACCCAGGAATATTACCGGGAACTCAAGTACCGGCCAGAGGCGGGGATTTTTAAAATTCATGCGCACATACCTGTGAAAGGATTTCAGCAAGTCAAGCTTGAAAGCACCCCTTGCCACATCCCATTCAACATACTCAAAAACCGATTTGGCCGGCTTGTATACCAGCTTTGACATACCGACCTTATATTTGTACTCGGCATCCTCGAGGAA
>SLRB01000094.1 GCA_007131165.1 Bacteroidales bacterium
ACTGTCCGGATAGAGCGAAAACCCGGCGTTGCAGAATGCCGAGACCGAATGGAACACGCTCGACCAAAGGCCCGCGAGGAACCCCTCGGCAGCCCACATCGCGGGCAGGAGCAGCAGCGCCCCGGCCGCCTCGGCGGTCAGGGTCAGCGTCAGGATGAATTTCGCCGTTTGGCGGTAGTCGCCGGTGTGCAGATCCAGCGACTCCTCGGCGAAGGCCGCCTTGTGCCCCAGCGAGACGCGCCTTCCGAGGGAGAGGAGCAGCCCCGCGGACAAGGTCATGATGCCCAGCCCGCCCAGTTGGATGAGCGCCAGGATGACCCCTTGGCCGAAGGGGGAGAAGTCGCTGCCCGTGTCGAGCACGATCAGCCCGGTCACGCAGGTGGCCGAGGTGGCCGTGAACAGGGCGTCCAGAAACGGGATCGCCTCCTCCCGCGCCGAGCACACCGGCAGCATGAGCATCCCCGTGCCGGCGACGATGACCAAGAAGAAGCCGAGCAGGGTCTTTTGCGCGCCGCTTTTCATAATCCCTCGTGGAAATGGAGAGAGGATATTCTACTGCATCGCGCCCCCAAGGACAATCCGGCGGCCGTGCGCCCAGTCCCCTCGGGCGTCGGCCCGAAAGCGCCCCCGGCCTTGACCATGCCCGGCCGACCGCGATATACTGATGCGGCTGCGAGAGGCGGGCCGCGCGCCGGTGCGCGGCCGCTTTCCTTCCCCAACGGCCTTTTGGCGGAAGCATCTCATGCCTTACGATTGCGTCGTCCTTGCCAAGCAGGTTCCGGACACCAAAAACATCACCGGGCAGGCCATGAAGGAGGACGGCACCGTCAACCGGGCCGCCTTGCCCGCCATTTTCAACCCCGAAGACCTGAACGCCTTGGAATTGGCCCTGTCCGTCCGCGACGCGCACGGCGGCAGCGTAACCGTCGTTACGATGGGCCCGCCCAATGCGGCGCAACTGCTGCGCGAGGCCCTGTTCCGGGGCGCGGACCGCGCCGTGCTGCTCACCGACAGGCGCTTCGCCGCGGCGGACACCTTGGCCACGTCATACGCCCTCGCCTGCGCCGTGCGCCAACTGGGCCGCTTCGACCTCGTGGTCTGCGGCCGACAGGCCATTGACGGCGACACCGCCCAAGTCGGCCCCCAGACCGCCGAGAAACTCGGCCTGCCCCAGATCACCTACGTCGAGGAGATCCTCGCCCTCGGCGGCGCCGCGGTCGAGGCCCTGCGCGACATCGGCCAAGGCTACGAGGTCGTGCGCAGCGGCCTGCCCGCGCTGCTGACCGTCACCGGAGCGGCCAACACGCCCCGGCCCCCCTCGGCCAAGCGCATCATGCAGTTCAAGCGCGCGTCGTGCAAGTCGGAGCTCATGGGGCGGCTGCGCAACGAGAACCCCGACGCCTCTCCCGAAGCCCTCGCCGAGCAGGCCGAAGCCGAGTTGCAGGCCCTCCAAGCGCGCGGCTTGGCCCTGGAGGAGTGGAACGCCGACGACGTGGGCGCCAACCCGGAGCAGATCGGCCTGGCCGGCTCGCCGACTAAGGTGAAGAAGATCGAGTCCGTCGTCTTGGCGGGCGGCGACATGGAGCGCATCGAGCCGACCGAAGAGGGCGTGAGGGGGCTTGTCCAAGAGTTGGTCGAGGAGCACATTTTGGGGTAGGCGTTGCAATGGAAATACCGTTGGGATATTCAGGCAAGTCGGACCATTCCGACACGTCAGATTAAGCTGACGCTCATCGCGCCGCCTTTGGCGGCGTCCAAGTAGGACAGGCTTCCAGCCTGTCCCGCAGTTACTACCGGGAGCATGAAATAACTTACATCCGTACGCAACGCACGACCTCTGGCCCGTCTGGTATTGCCAAGCTCTAACGCGCCGGTCGGCGCGGCTCGCGCAAGATCAGGCGGTTGGGCTCTCTTGGCTTGACTAGAGGGGCTGCTATGCACAGGTCAAGTACTTCATGCTCCCGGTAGTATGTGCCAAGCCGGACTTGCGCTTTTTATGGACAGGCAGGATGCCTGTCCTACGGAGGAGGACTTCGCATCGTGAGCAACCCCGTTCTGGTGTTCGCCGAGCAGGACGGCGGCCGGTTGGCCGAGGTCTCGCTCGAACTGGTGGGCAAGGGCCGCGAACTGGCTGACCGCGTGGGAGCGCCTTTGGGCGCCATCCTGTGCGGCGCCGACGGCGCCGAGGCCCTGGCCGACGAACTCTTCGCCTACGGCTGCGACGACGTCTATCTGGCCCGCCATGCGGAGCTGGAAACGTACCGCACTCTGCCCTGCGCCCGCGCCGTGTGCGACGCCATCGGCATGGCCAAGCCCCAGATCGTGCTCTACGGCGCCACGCACGTCGGGCGGGACCTGGCGCCGCGCGTGGCTTCGGAACTGCGCGCCGGGCTGACCGCCGACTGCACCGACCTCCAGATCGGCGACCACAAGGACTCCAAGGGCGAATACAAGGACCTCCTGCTCCAGATCCGCCCGGCCTTCGGCGGCAACATCATCGCCACCATCGTCTGCCCCAACACCCGCCCGCAGATGGCCACCGTGCGCGAGGGCGTGATGCCCCTGGCCAAGCCCGACCGCACCCGCAAGGGGCGGACGGTAGAGGTGCCCGTGCGCCTGGACGAGGAGCACTTTCCCGTCGCGGTGCTGCGCCGCGAGATGCGCGACCGCAAGGTGGACCTGAAGGGTGCCAACGTGGTGGTGGCCGGCGGCGCAGGGGTGGGCAGCAAGGAGAACTTCCGCCTCGTCGCCGATCTGGCCCGCGTCCTCGGCGGCGTGGTGGGCGC
>SLRB01000130.1 GCA_007131165.1 Bacteroidales bacterium
AATCATGATCTCAGCAAATTATTGCCTGCAGATCTCATTTGATATGAAGATGCTGTTCAACTCGCTTTTGGAAGGATTAAACGAAAAAGTAGTTCACTACGTTGAACAGATAAAGCGCCTTGTGATAATCCGGATAGCGGAGCCTCCGGAAGTTTTAATCCGTGATTGACAGGTTATCCGGAAATAAAACATGGATAAATGAAGGAAAAAACAAAAAGACGTTTCGGCCGCATCGCCAGGTTATATGATTTTTTTGAATTGCCTTTTAAAAAGAAGTTTTCGAGGCTGCGAAAGAGGCTTGTGAAGAATGCAGAAGGCAGGACCCTTGAGGTGGGAATAGGCACAGGCAACAACATCCCTTTTTATCCCGGCAGTGTTGAGCTCACCGGCATAGACATCAGTGATAAGATGATCAGCATAGCCAGGAAAAAGTCAACCGGAGGTCTTAAAGTGAATTTACAGGTGATGGATGCAGAGGATATGCTTTTTGAAGATAATTCATTCGATACGGTAGTTTCTTTTGGCACCCTTTGTTCAATTCCTGATCCTGACCGGGGACTGAAAGAAATAAGGCGGGTATGCAGGGACGGGGGGAAAATCCTGATGCTGGAGCATGTACGCAGCAATAACAAGATAGCAGGAAAAATGATGGATCTGTTCAACCCTATTACCCGCAGGATCATTGGCGATAACATAAACCGCCGCACCTACGAAAGCATTCTGAATGCCGGATTTGATCCACGTGATATAGTTGTGGAAGATATAGGGGCAGATATCATCAAGTTGTTTCTAATTACCAACAACAAAACAGGTGGTGACTGACACTTCAGATTGTCATTGTGATTCTCCCCTGTCATACAAGCGACCCTTTATCATTGTGGTTCTCCCTGTCATTCAGGCTCCCACTTTATCATCCTGGTTTCCGCGCGTATGGCAGCCGGACTGGTGTTAAAGAAGGCCTTCAGGTATCCATTTTATACCGGAATGATTTTTGCCCCTGATATAAGACATAAAAAATAGTTCATATGGTACTGGATAAAAGAAACCTTTATAA
Source organism: Bacteroidales bacterium (assembly GCA_007131165.1). Lineage (GTDB taxonomy): Bacteria > Bacteroidota > Bacteroidia > Bacteroidales > PUMT01 > PXAP01. The sequence goes on from SLRB01000130.1 coordinate 1,055, forward strand.
TATGCCATGGTCTTTGAATGATAGTCCCTTAGGCTGGCTGGAGGCGACTGATGTGTGCAATATAAATTGCAGAGGCTGCTATCGTAAAAACAGAGCCGGGCACAAACCACTTGATCAGCTCAAAGATGAGGTGTTGTTTTTAAAGAAGTGGCGCAATTCTGATTCTATGGCAATTGCAGGAGGTGAACCTACACTGCATCCTGATATTCTTGATCTGATAAAGTTTATAAGTGAAAATGGCATGAAGTCACTTATAATTACAAATGGTTATGGGTTAACCCGTAGGAGGTTGACTGAGCTGAGGTCGGCAGGACTTACGGGTCTGAGCTTTAATATCAATGCCACCCAGGAACGGCCCGAATTCCAGGATCTGGATGAAGTGACCAATACAACGCTCAATGAAATAAGGTTAAAATATGCCCGAATGGTGGCTGATACTGGCGGGTTGACGGCAGGGTTTAAAATTACAGTTGACAACCAGACTATAAATGATGTTCCGGGTTTCGTGCAATGGGCAGTAAAAAATGCGGAACTAATCAACAGTATTACACTGGTTACATTCAGGGGATTACCCGTTAGCCGGGAATTTGAATATTATACCAATGGCAAAAAGATTGCCATCAGCAAAGAAAGCCTCGGATATGCCATCAGTGCCAGGGAAAAAGAGAAAATCAGCGTTACCTCCAATGACATTTACAAAGTAATAAAGGAATATTATCCTGAATATGAAGCCAGCTCTTACCTCGGCGGAACTGCCGATCATACCTCCTTCAAGTGGCTGCTGGGAAATATCGTAATGAATTCAAAGGGGAAATTGTTTGGTTCCTATGGGAAGAAGGCAATGGAGGTCATCCAGACTCTTTATCATTTTATTAAGGGATCATATGTTCTCCACCTCAGGAAACGTAAATCCGTCAGGAAGATATTCTTCCTGGCCCTGTTTGACAGCACACTCAGAAGTACATTCAGAAGATACCTGAAATATGTTTTGGCTAATCCTTTCAGGCTTTTTTACAGGGTAAATATCCTGAATATAGCAGTATTACAGGCTCCCGATGTATTGCCCGACGGATCATGTGATATGTGTGAGAGCTGTCCCGACCTGTGTGTCTATGATGGCAGGCTTGTCCCTTCCTGCAGGCTGGATGAGTATATTCAGTATGGGGGACTTTTGCGTGTTCAGAAGAAACATTAAAAAAGATCCCAAACCAGTCCGATTATTGCAAAATTTATCAGAGTGAAATTGTAAACATCGCTAACGTTGGCACCTCCCTCCAGTATTCTGTACCCTGCCTTCCCCGAAAGGTTATCTGTTATTTTGAAACTTCCGCCGACGAAGAGGTCAAAAGCCCGTCCCGGTCCCCCCGCCAGTCCCTCACCCTCCAGGTAAAGCATCCACCGCTCAAACTCGCGTGATGCAAACAGGTGCAGCAGGGGCACGAACCCGAGATCAACCTTCTTGTCGCTCACCTCCCCGCTGGTGAGCTGTACCCGTGCATCCCTGATCTTGGCGGTTAAACCGACGCCGATGGTCCACTCTTCCGATTGAAGCAGATCCCTTCTGTAGCCAAGCCGGTAGCTGTTGAACTTGTAGAGCCCTTCGATCATCTGCCCCCGGGTGAAGAGCGATTGCTGAAAACGAATGTCGAACGGGGCGGGGCCATCATAGTTGACTCCAGCGGGGCAAACAGTCCGAAAAGATGGTTCTTCCCGGCAAAGGA
>SLRB01000135.1 GCA_007131165.1 Bacteroidales bacterium
AAAAACCCGAGGCTTTCATGACGGGGACCCCTTTCTTGACGCCGTGGCGGCTTCCGTTGGTTACGCCGGTATCCTACGCCTGCCCCGTGCGGCTTTCCAAATGCGCGGCGCGGGAGGCGTCTATTCCTTCCAGCGTCCACGAACACGTGAAGGGCTCGTTTCACAACCACGGACCACACGGACCACACGGACGAAAATGCTTCACCCCGCGTTTTCGGCGCGGGTTAGGCAGTTGTTATACTGGGGTAAGATTAAGACGCGTGGAGGCGCTGCTCCGTGAAAGAACACTCATATACCATTGTGCTTGAACCCGCGGACGAGGGTGGGTACACGGTGACTGTCCCGGCGATACCGGCGATTGTCACCGAAGGGGACACATTTGATGAGGCCATCGAGATGGCCCGTGACGCCATTGCCTGCTACTTAAGCTCCCTTGCGAAAAAGGGCCGTAGCTTTCCCGTGGAAGACGCGCCGGCTGGACGAACTACGGTGCGTATACAAGTCGAAACGCCGGCGGCGTCTTGAGCCGTTTACCTGCGCTCCGCCCGCGGGAGGCGGCTGCGGCCTTGCGGAAAGCGGGCTTCCGGGATACTCACCAACGTGGTTCTCACCTGCATCTCAAACACACCGACGGCCGCGCAGTTCTCATTCCCATCTCGGGGGAGTCAGGACTTCGAATTGCGCTACCGCCGGAACAGTGACATACTTACCGGAAGGGCAGCGTGCCGTCTACGCCAATTACCTGGGAGCGGGTTTCAATGGGTAGATCAAAGATGATGCTACTGGGGGTATGCGTGTTTGCCATTGCAATGGCGTCGCAATTCGTCGGACAGGATTTCCCGTTGTGGCTACGCGCGCTGGGAGCAGGCGCTGCCGCGGGGCTTGTAATGGCGGCCTTTCTTGCCCACGAACTGCGCCGGAAGCCTTCGGAGTGAGAGGTATTCGTCGCGCCGGGCGGGAAAACTTGCCAGGAGGATGCGCCTCAGGCGCAGGGGCTGGATTCTCCTACTCGGTCCATTGACTCTGCTCCCGGGGGTATGGCTGATAGTCTTGCTGGCTGGTTCATCGGGACTATCCCGGCTACAGCGCCAAATACTGACCCAGGATAACGACCTAGTCGAGTGGCGCTATACGTTTGGTGGGTTTGCCTTGGCGGGTGAGTTCCCAGTTCGCCCTGAGTTCCCGGCTATGCAATGATGCCCACTCCCGTACGAGACGCAACCCTCTCGCGGGAATCCATCCGGCTTTTACCTCCCAAGTATCCAATTCAATAACGGCTTCATGTTCGCCGTATGTTGCGTGGAAATGGGGCGGATTATGGTCGTTGGGGTACATGCGGATAACGATACCATAGAACCGTGCGAGTTCCGGCATCTTAGTGGGCCGTTTCATAAGTCCGCTAACGTATTTTATCAGGCTGCCGGTAGCAAGAGTTCAGAAGGGTGCTCATGATCAAGCTTGTGCAAGAGCCGGGCGAGGTCCTCTCGCGTAAATTTCCACTGGAAAGGTTTGGCGATGGACTCGTAGTGACGCTCGAATGCATGCAGGCGTTGCTCCACGGCGGCCAGCGATTCGAAATCGTTTGGAGTCAGCGCCTTTCGCTGCACGATAGAGAAGTAGATTTCAATCTGGTTGAGCCAACTGGCGTGAATGGGGCCATGGACGAGCACCAGGCGGGGGTAGCGTTCGCGCAGGCGCGCCACGCTGCGCGCCCCCCGGTGCGAGGAGCCGTTGTCTACTATCCAGAAGACACGGCGCGCCTCGTGGTAAGGAGGCTGGGTCATAACCTGGTCCACCAAGCGGTCGAAGGGGGCAATGCCGGATTTGTCTTCGCAGCGTCCGAAGATTTTGGCCCGATGCACGTCCCACGCCGCCAGATAGGCCCATGCGCCCTTGCGCTTGTACTCATGCTCCACCTTCATGATTGCTCCGGGTTGTGGGGGCATGCCCGGGTGCGTGCGCTTCCGCGCTTGGATGCTCGTTTTCTCGTCGGCAGACAAGACGAACTCGTCCTCCTTCAAAGCCTGTCCCTCCCACACCCCTTGGTACAGGTCCAACAGGCGTCCGGCCTTATGCTCAAACTGCGGGTCCCGCGAGAAAATCCAGCACCGGTGTTGCCAGGGCTTGATGGCGTCTTCATGCAGCCACCGCCATACCGTGCTTCCGCTTATTGTGGCGACCAGGCCCGCATTGCACGCCTGCTGGGCCAACTCAGCGGTGCTCCAGCGGGCCAGTGGCGCGCCGTGCGCACTGGGCCGTTCACACGCCAGGGCCTTGACGCTCACGATCGCCTGAGGGGGAAAAAGTCCGGGGCCGTCCAGGACGCGGCCGTTCTTCCAGGCCCGGTAATCGCTCCTCGAAAAACCGCTTTCGCCACAAGCTCACGACTTCCCGGCGCGTTCCCAGCGCCTGGGCGATCTCGTCGTTGCCCAAACCTTGCGCGGCCATCAGGATCATCTTGGCCCGAACGACCTCAAAGTACGGCAACGTATATTTCGACGCCCGGCGCACCAGCTCCCGTTCCTCTTCCTCTGTCAGCACAATCTGAAAGGGGCTTTTTCTCGGCATGCTCGACACCTCCTGGCGCTCCAGCATACCGAGAACCGGAATGGGATTCAAATATACGTTAGTGTAGTTATGAAACAAGCCACTAAGAAATGGAATGTCTCGCGCTTTCAGCAGACCCTGGGCCATCCCGCCTACCTGGCCTTGCTGCACGCGGTGTTTGACGAGATGATTGCACGGCTGGGCGCGGCCGTGCCGGACTTGGG
>SLRB01000226.1 GCA_007131165.1 Bacteroidales bacterium
ACCCGAATAGGTAATAAGCTCCCTTTTTGTAAGGGGGTAGGAGAAAACGTCAAAATAAAGTAAGATTTTCAGCAGCTCATCGGCCATACGTGAATGATCGTCATAAGTTTACTGCAAACATACCAGGATACATATTAATGAAGCTAAATTTAGTATCCAACATCGATAATAACAAATGAACCAGGAAGAAGTTCATCGTTTCACGGCATTTCAACTGGATATGGCAGACTCCTTTCAGGGGCTTTAACCCGCGAACAGTAAGTTATCACGCTATGCCATCGGCTTCAAATTGCTTATAGCGAAAGGTTGAAAAATCAGTGTCAGGGGGCAACCTGTTAAATATCCCAAACCAGTCCGATTATTGCAAAATTTATCAGCGTGAAATTGTAAACATCGCTAACGTCGGCACCACCCTCCAGTATCCTGTACCCTGCCTTCCCCGAAAGGTTATCTGTTATTTTAAAACTGCCGCCGGCAAAGAAGTCGAAAGCCCGTCCCGGTCCCCCCGCCAGTCCGTCACCCTCGAGGTAAAGCATCCACCGCTCAAACTCGCGTGATGCAAAAAGGTGCAGCAGCGGAACAAACCCGAGATCATCCTTCTTGTCGCTCACCTCCCCACTGGTGAGCTGTACCCGTGCATCCCTGATCTTGGCGGTGAAACCGACCCCGATGGTCCAACCGTCCGATTGAAGCAGATCTCTTCTGTAGCCGAGCCGGTAGCTGTTGAACTTGTAGAACCCTTCGATTATCTGCCCCCGGGTGAAGAGCGACTGCTGAAAGCGTATGTCGAACGGTGCCGGGCCCTCATAATTCAGTCCCAGCGGGGCAAACAGCCCGAAGAGATGGTTCTTGTCAGCAAAGGAGTAGCTCACCCTCAGCCTGAGAGGGATGACAGGCCCCTGGAGTTCGAAGTCTTTGTTGAAATCAAATGTCGTGCCCGTTGCATTGGGTATCCTTACCTCGTTATATCCCTGAAAAGGAAGCCCTGTCTCTATATCCAGCCTCAACTGGGCGTACATGGCTGAACAGCAGATTAAAAGGACCAGGAGGAAGAGGGTTCTTTTTAGAAAATTTTGAATAATCATAAACATAATAATTTACTCTGGTCAAAATATCATGATGCAAGATATAAAGAATAAATAAAACTCACAGAATAAATATTATGAGTTGCCGGCAAGTGGCAGACAGGAACTTATGTATTAATTGGAGTACCCGAAATAACCCCGCTCAATAGAACAGGCGATTACCCGGGTACCAGAGACAATTTTCTCTCCTGAACTGTCCATTCAATTACCCTATTCACCCTCATCCATCTCTTCCATAATCTGGTTAACCTTCATCTGAAGTTCGGGATCCTGCTGATAATCCGCCATTATTTGTTCATATCGGGCGGGAGATAGTCCTGCATCAACAATTTCCTCAGTAATCTTTTCATTATATTCAAGTTCTAAGGCCTGAACAGCAAGGAGAGCGTTTTTAAATGCATCCATTTTCTCTTCTGTAACATCAGGATCCTCGCCTAAATGCTGGGATTCCAGGATCATGTTAAAAGTTTCTATGGTGAGGTCTTCTTCCTCAATTTCCTGAATCATTAGAGCCTGGCTTTCCTGATGAAGAGGAATTACCTCAAGGACTGCTTGCACAAAATTTTCGAGTTCCTCATCAGAATAGCCGGGACTCTCCTGAGCCTTTAATTGTTGCGCGAATATGGCTGATGAAGCAAACAGTACAGATAGAACCAGCAGACGGACAGTTCTAAACAGGGAAATTTGATTTTGAGAATACATAGTAATAGTTGTTAGGTTAACAATTGAATTCACTATAAACAGATCTGTCCCAAAAGCATGCCAATTAAGATATCCGGCTATAATTCTTTGCATTACCAGTAAGTGGCTGTTTTCAGATGACCATTATATCTACAACCTTTATTCTATGTGTGAAATATTTCTACATATTATGTATTCAATCACATAATGGCCGTCTTCTTCGGTTCGCGGACTGAATGGTTCGGGCAGCACGGTTTCGCGTCCGGCCGGCAATTCTATACCGGTGTAAACCCTTTCCTGTATAACCGTATTGTCAGGCAGTTTTACCTTTACCGTCAGGTTTACGGTTTTTTCATCTCCCCAGTGTATAATGACCGGCCTGATAAGATCGCCGGGGCCATAGACTACGTTTACATCTGCACTGCCGGCAACTGTTCTCTGGAAGACCATCTGGTTGGTCCAGTAGGCCAGCTTTGCGTGGCCGTGAAAATCGATAAGCGGCTTTTTGTAGGTAACTGAATTGGGTCCGCCGTGCAGGTTGCACCATGAGAAGCCGTCGTAACCGAGCATTCTCTGTTTTTTCATCGATTCCCACGAGCTGAAGGCCTGCCAGGCCTGGCTTTCCTTCCACTCATCAAGGGTGAGCCTCCGGCCGATGGTGCCCTCATCATATCCCCATTCATAGGAGTGCAGCCTGTACCAGGGCTTTCCCCTTACCAGCTCCCAGTTATCCTGTCCGATCGATTCCTCGTGTTCGAAATTGAAGTAAGCCCTTTCCCTGCTGTCAAGGAAGTTTTGAGTGTATGGGTCGGGCCAGTTCCGCAGGCGCGACCAGTTGTTGTGATAGCCTGTCAGTGCATCCTGGTTGCCCCGGGTAACCATCGGGGCCGTCCAGAACGGCGACGGGTCTTCAATGGGATTGCCCCTGTAGTCGATGGTTCCCTCGTCGTTCCAGTAATGAAAATGCCTGATAAAGGAGTTATACGATATCAGC
>SLRB01000354.1 GCA_007131165.1 Bacteroidales bacterium
AATATGGCGCAGCGAATGGTGGCTGCTTGATGACAAGCGCAGGGTCGGATGTAATGAGTTGCAGCGCGATGACAGGATGGTAAGGTGGATTGCCGGAAGGATACTGACCGACAAGTACAAGAGAGACACACAGATGGATGACCTTTCACCAATGATGCGTTATCCTGAGGTGCTTCTTAACCTGGCAGAAGCGTATGCACGCGGCGGCGATGCTTCAACCGCACTCACATATCTCAATATGGTTCGTGACCGCTCACTTGCCGATCCCGCAACCCAGTCCTATGATCTGGCTGCCGACTTCGGTGGCGATGCAGTGAACGTGCTTGAGGCAATTCTCTGGGAAAGGCGGATTGAGCTGGTGATGGAAGGTTCAAGATGGCCAGATATTCACCGTTTGCAGCACTGCCCGCACTTCCCGGTTGACGGTGTGCCTTCCAAGCTGGCTAACTCGGTTACTCCTCCCGAAGCGTTCTATATTGCGGGAAGCCCCTATGATCCATGGGAACCATACCAGGCAGACTGGCCAAACTATGAACCGAACCCGGTCTATCTGAACGCAGGAGAGTATGAAGGGCCACGTGCAGTTGGAGCTATATCCTACGATGACCACAGGTTCATCTGGCCCATTCCCCAGAATGAGCTGAACGCCAACCCAACTCTTGAAGCACAGCAGAACCCGGGTTACTAAGCCCCTGTTTTTCTTAATTGAAATACCAAACCGGCCGGTCACTGACCGGCCGGTTTCTTGTGGGGTGCCGTGTATGGCAGATAGCGGGTTGCTGCCGTTTACCCGGGCAGACAGCCATTTGCTTTCAGTTTCGCCAGGCAGATGGCTTCCTCGCTCCCCGGCAGCCAGGCCGGGGAATCCACGCCTGATGTGGATAATATTGTTTTAGCAGAGATTTCGAAACCCGGTCAAATATGCTAAATTTGCATTATAATTAGTTCTATTGTTATTCTCACTTCATGGAAGATACCAAGATCAACCACCTGCGGGAGCTTGAAGCCGAATCGATATTCGTTATCAGGGAGGTGGCTGCACAGTTTGAACGGCCCACCCTGCTTTTTTCGGGAGGAAAAGACTCGATAGTGCTTTTCCACCTGGCACGCAAAGCTTTCTGGCCGGCGAAAGTGCCCTTTCCGCTGTTGCATATTGATACCGGGCATAACTTTCCGGAAACCCTTGAATTCAGAGACCGCCTGATGGAGAAGACCGGTTCGGTCTGCATTCCCAGGCTGGTGCAGGAATCGATCGACAAGGGGCGTGTTGTTGAAGAGAAGGGTGTGAATGCAAGCAGGAATGTGTTGCAGACGGTCACCCTTCTTGATGCTATCGAAGAGCTGAAGTTTGATTGTGCAATGGGGGGAGGCCGGCGCGACGAAGAAAAAGCACGAGCGAAGGAGAGGTTCTTTTCCCACAGGGACGAATTCGGCCAGTGGGACCCGAAGAACCAGAGGCCCGAGCTCTGGAACCTCTTCAACGGAAGGAAGATGATGGGAGAGCATTTCAGGGTTTTCCCGATTAGCAACTGGACCGAGCTGGATGTATGGCAGTATATTTACATGGAAGAGATTGAGATACCCAGCCTCTACTTCACCCACAAGAGGGAGGTCTTCAGCCGCGACGGGGTATGGCTGGCAGCGGCTCCATTCATGCAGCTCAAGGATGGTGAGAAAGCCAGGGTACGCGATGTGCGGTGCCGTACGATAGGTGATATAACCTGTACCGGGCTTACCCTCTCAACGGCCAATAATCTTGAAGATATCATCAAAGAGATTGCTGCCACGAGGGTTACGGAGCGGGGAGGACGGTATGACGACAAGAGGTCCGATGCCGCTATGGAAGACAGGAAAAAGGAGGGATACTTTTAATTTTAAGGATTCTTTGCCTGCCCGGCAAAGACAACTACGGCCGGGTGTTCCCGGGGAGTCGGGTACCCGTTAGCTCAAATATCGGGAAATATTAATTGAACCATGAAATAATAAAGGAAACTCATAAAATTCAGATGCAAAAATCTACCACCAGTCCCACTCCCGGCTACCTTGATATGGAGCTGCTGCGGTTCACGACCGCCGGAAGTGTTGATGACGGGAAAAGCACCCTGATCGGCCGTCTCCTGTATGACAGCAAGGCAATCTTTGAGGATCAGATGGAGGCAATTACATCGGCGAGCATAAGAAAGGGGGAAGAGGGTGTCAACCTTGCTCTTCTTACCGACGGATTACGGGCCGAGAGGGAGCAGGGAATCACTATTGATGTGGCATACCGGTATTTTGCCACACCGAAAAGAAAGTTCATAATAGCCGATACACCCGGGCATATACAGTATACACGGAACATGGTAACCGGGGCATCTACAGCCAACCTGGCTCTCATCCTTGTAGATGCAAGGCACGGTGTTATCGAACAGACACTCCGGCATGCCTATATCGCATCTTTGCTGCAGATTCCGCATGTAGTGATATGCGTAAACAAGATGGATCTTGTCAATTTCAGCCAGGAGGTGTTTGAGGAAATCAGGTCACAGTTTATCAGGTTTGCGGGCAAGCTTGATATAAAAGACATAAGGTTTGTTCCGATCAGCGCAAAATACGGCGATAATGTGGTTGAACGTTCTGCCAATACCGGCTGGTATGATGGGCCGACACTGATGTACCTGCTGGAGAATATACATATAGCAGGAGATGAGAACCTGGTTGACATACGCTTCCCTGTTCAGTACGTAATAAGGCCTCAATCTGATAAGTTTCATGATTACCGGGGGTATGCGGGGCGAATGGCCGGAGGGATACTCAGGGTGGGTGACCGGGTAAAAGTTCTGCCCGGTGACTTCCATTCAAGGGTAAAAAGCATAGATATGTTTGAAAAATCACTCGGCAGCACTTTTGTTCCGCAGTCTGTGTCAGTAACACTTGAAGACGACCTTGATATAAGCCGGGGCGATATGATCGTGGGTGAGAAAAACGGCCCTGGATCGGGGCAGGATATCAGGCTTATGGTCTGCTGGCTCAACCAGAAGTCTCTTATGTCCGGAGGTAAATATGCTGTCAGGCATACTTCCAGGGATGTGCGTTGCGTTGTAAAGGAAATCGATTATAAGATGAACATCGATACCCTTGACAGGGACTATGCTGATAAATCTGTAAGCCTGAACGATATTGCCTGTATTGGGATCAGGACCACCAAACCCCTCTTTTATGATCCCTACCGGATCAACCGGATTACCGGCAGCCTTATAATGATTGATGAGGCGACTAATGAAACTGTGGGGGCCGGGATGATATTATGATCATTTTAGCCTGAACCTTTTCATATTATTCCTGAAACTGCCTTCGGGCAAGTTACGGTTTGGATTTACAGTAATTAATTTAATATATGCCAGGATGACCAGAAGATTATATCTCTTACTTACGTTTATTATATCGGTTAGTTTTCTGGCCGGATGCACCGGCAGGGAGCGGCCGGAAAGACTTACCTTAAAGATCGTGGCGACGTCGGATGTTCACGGGTTGCTGTTCCCCCATGATTTTATAAATGATGTTCCCGCAGACGGATCGCTTACCCGCGTTTACAGCTATGTAAGAGAACAGCGGGAAAAGAAGGATGCGGAGATAGTCTTGCTTGACGCGGGAGATATATTGCAGGGACAGCCTCTTGTATATTACTCCAATTTCATTGATACCGGCAGAATTCATATTGTTCCTGAAGTTATGAACCGGATGGGATATGATGCCATAGTGGTTGGTAACCATGATATTGAGGCGGGCCGGCCTGTTTATGGAAAGATAGTAGATGAATCTGAATTTCCCTGGCTTGCGGCCAATGTTGTTAATAATGCCACCGGGCGACCCTGGTTTAAGCCTTATACTGTAATCGACATCAGGGGTGTGAAAATTGCAGTAGTAGGATTCACCACAAGCATGGTTCCGGAGTGGCTGCCTCAACAGCTGTGGGAGGGTATGGAATTCAAAGAAATTAAGTGTGAAGCTGAACGATGGATGCAGGTAATCCTTGAAAAGGAGGATCCCGATATAGTCGTAGGTTTGTTTCATGAAGGCATGGGTGAAACAGTCAGTTCCGGACCCGGCGAACCTGCTGCCTATACTGGTGGGGCAGGAATGATTGCATCATCAGTTCCGGGGTTTGATATTATTATTACCGGTCATGATCACCGCCGGTGGAACACCTGGGTTGAAGGACCTGACGGCAATATGGTGCTTGTCGCCGGACCGGGAAGTCATGGACGGCATGTTGCAGAGGTCACTGTCGATCTTGAGTTCAACATTAATAAAGGAAGTTATGACAGGAACGTTTCCGGGAAAATAATCAGCATGGAAGGATATGAACCATGTTGGGGACTGGTTGCAGAGTTTCAGGGCCGCATTGATGAAGCCAGAGATTATGTTTCCAGGCAAATTGGCAGGCTTGAAGCTGATATTTCAAGCAGGGAATCTCTCTTCGGAAGTTCTCCGTTTGTTGATATCGTCCACAGGCTGCAGCTTGATATGACCGGAGCCGATATTTCATTTGCCGCCCCGCTTTCGTATGATGCCACACTGGAAAAGGGTTATCTGACCGTTGGAGATATGTTCAGCCTGTACAGGTTTGAAAATTTTCTTTATACCATGGAGTTATATGGAAGTGAGATTAAAAATTACCTGGAATATTCCTATGGTAACTGGTTTAATACAATGATGCGCGAAGATGATCTTTTACTGAGGTACCGGACTGCTCATGAGGATAGTCCAATAATTCTTGATGACGGTGGTACTTACAGGCTGGCCGGAGCTGCATTTGACTTCGACTCTGCAGCCGGCATAGACTACACTGTCGATGTGCGGCAGCCGGCAGGAAAAAGAGTCACTATTCATACAATGAGCAACGGAGAGCCTTTCCTGGCTGACAGGAAATACCTGGTTGCTATCAATTCATACAGGGGCAGCGGAGGCGGGGGGCACCTGGAACAAGGAGCCGGAATCCCACGGTCACATTTCGGAAAAAGACTGGTTAGTTCGACAGAAAGAGACCTGAGACATTACCTGATGGAGTATATAGAAAAGGAGGAAGTGATTCATCCGGTAGCGCTGAACAATTGGACGGTGATCCCTGAAGAGTGGCAGAGGAAAGCAAAGGAACGGGAGATAAAGTTGTTGTTTGCCGATTAAATCAGGCTTAACTATTATTTAATCAGGCAATGCCCTGCCATCCTTATTTTTTTTTATAAATTTGCAATCTAAATATAGTTATATGTTAATAATTAAAATAAACTTACATTTTATGAAGCGGATATTATTTTTTTTCAGCCTTGCAGTATTGGTAACTTTTGCATCATCGTGCAACCGTGAAGAGGCCCCGGACAATATAATACTCCTTATTGGAGATGGAATGAGCTTTGCGCATGTTCAGGCCGGAATTCTTGCAAGCGAAACGCCTCTGAATATTGAGCAGTTCAGGCACATAGGCTTTATTCACACTTCTGCGGCCGATGATTTTGTTACCGATTCAGGTGCGGCAGGCACCGCACTGGCAACAGGCGTCAAAACCAATAACGGTTTTATAGGTATGGATCCTGATGGAAACCCGGTAAAGAGCATACTGCACCTGGCATCAGAAAACCGGCTGTCAACAGGTGTTGTTGTAAGTTGTGCGGTTACTCATGCAACGCCGGCTGCTTTTATAGCACACCAGCCAAGCCGCAATATGACAGAGGAGATTGCACTTGATTTTCTTGATTCAGGTGTTGATGTATTCATAGGAGGAGGAAGGAACCATTTTGAGAACAGGCAGGATGGCAGAAATCTGCTTGAAGAGCTCGAAGCTATGGGATACCAGATGGCTTACAGCATGGAAGATGTGATGGCGGTGAGTTCAGGCCGGCTGGCCGGCCTCGTGGCTGCAGGTCACCCGCCGAAGTATTCGGAAGGAAGGGGAGATATGCTTCCCAGCGGAACAGAAGCTGCGATCAATATTCTCGGGAATAACCCTGAAGGTTTTTTCCTTATGGTTGAGGGAGCCCAGATAGACTGGGGTGGTCATGACAATGACGTTGAATACATAGTTAACGAGATGCTTGATTTCGACAGGGCAGTGGGTAAAGCTCTTGAATTTGCGAGGAATGATGGTAACACCCTGGTTATAGTTACCAGCGACCATGATACCGGCGGTATGGCACTGCACGGTTTTGACGGCGATACAAGGGAGATCACGGCAGGGTTTACTACAGGAGGGCACACCGGTCTGATGCAGCCGGTATTTGCCTGGGGGCCCGGAGCAGATGCATTTATGGGTATATATGATAATACAGGTGTGTTTGACAGGATGCTTGCCGCATTCGGGTTCAGCAGGAACTGACACTGTAATCCGATCCGGCGGCCGATACCGGTTATCACGTCCCGGCAGATCTCTCATTTAGTATCCGGTCTTTGTGACTATCAGGCTGACTGAGCTGCAGCGGAATGAATATATTCCGGATTTTGTATATTTTTAGCATATATGGATGACCTGTTTGAAGGCGGCAGGAAACTGCCGCTTGTTGAGGATTTCTATACTATCCAGGGTGAAGGCCATCATACCGGCAAGGCTGCCTACTTCATAAGGCTCGGCGGTTGTGACAGCGGATGCAGCTGGTGCGATGCAAGATACACCTGGAACAGGGAACTTCATCCCCTTGTACCGGCCGATGAAATTATAGGAAGGGCATCGCATCATCGTGCAGGTTCGGTTGTTGTAACGGGAGGAGAGCCTTCTTTGTACCCGCTGGATTATCTTTGCAGCCGGTTGAAGGAACATGGAATAAAAACATTTGTTGAAACCTCCGGATCAGCTTTCCTTACCGGCGAATGGGACTGGATATGCCTGTCACCCAAAAAGCAGGATCCACCGGTTGCAGGAATGTATGAAAAGGCTGACGAGTTGAAAGTCATTATTTGTAATGAGTCTGACCTCGAATGGGCTGAGACAAATGCCCGAAAAGTAAGCAGATCATGTCTTCTCTATTTGCAACCGGAATGGAGCAGGTACGAAAAGATAATTCCGGCCGTTGTTGATTATGTAAAAGAAAACCCTGGCTGGATGGTTTCGTTGCAGGCTCATAAATTTATGCGTATCCCATAGATTGATGGAGGATGGTTTTTAAGTAATAATGCTCACGATAATCTCTATACGGTTTAATGATATGGCAGTTAGAAAAGTGGTATGGCAGTTACTGGTTTTGATCACCATATTTGCCGGTTACTCGCATACCGAAGCACAGGAGCTTTCAACCGGAAGCAGGAGGGCTGAGAGGTTTTTCAATAACGGTACAAGACAATTTGATCTTCGTAACTATGAAGATGCGCTGAATTACTTTAAACGTTCGGTAGCGGCTGATCCTGGTTTTTATGAGGCCTGGATGTTGGCAGGCGATGTTAGCTTTGAAATGAAGGAGTATGCTGATGCTGTTAACTATTACAGGAGGGCGATTGCAATAAACCCCGGTTTTTTCCCGGTCGTTTATTTTAACAAGGGTAACGCCTTGATGGCTCTTGCGAATTATCAGGAGGCCAGGATTTCATACGAAACACTTGCCTCATACCCTGATGTTCCTGAAAGGATACGCAGATCTGCTGACCGCAGGATAAGGAATTGTGACTTTGCCATTGATGCCATAAGGAATCCTGTCCCGTTTGAACCTGTTAATATTGGCGATGCTATTAATTCCTCCAATGATGAATACTGGCCCACACTTACAGCCGATGAGCAGGTACTTATTTTTACACGTCAGACTTTACGGGATACAACCGGAAGAAGGGTTCCGGGAAATTTGCGGGAGGATTTCTATGTGAGCTATTTTATTGATAATGAGTGGACACCTGCCCGGGAAATCGGCCCCCCTCTCAATTCGGAGCTCAATGAGGGAGCCCCGTCAGTAACGGCCGACGGAAGGCTGATTTTTTTTACCGGTTGTAACCGTGCTGACGGACATGGAAGTTGTGATATATACTATGCCGCGAGAGAGGGCGACAGGTGGGGAGAACCCGTGAACCTGGGGGTACCTGTGAATACGGCTTCATGGGAAGCCCAGCCCTCTGTATCAGCAGATGGAAACACCCTGTATTTTTCCAGCAACCGGAGAGGAGGGGAGGGCAATATGGATATATGGTACTCAGAATACCAGGGTGGCGGTCAATGGGGTACACCTGTAAATATGGGTGACATGATCAATACGGATGGAAATGAGATGTCTCCTTTTATTCATCCTGATAACCGGACACTCTACTTCTCTTCCGACGGTCATACAGGGATGGGAGGATATGATATTTTTGTTACAAGAAAAAATGATGAAGGTGAGTGGACCTCACCCGAAAATCTTGGTTATCCCCTGAATACCCATTATGATGAGATAGGCCTGATAGTCAATGCCCGGGGTGACCGGGGGTATTTTGCATCGGACAGGATGACAGGCCAGGTGAGGGATATTTATACATTTGAACTTTACATTGAAGCACGCCCCCGTGAGGTTTCGTATATGAAGGGTACCGTTTTTGATGCTGAAAGCAGGAGGCGGTTGTCTGCCAGCTTTGAGCTCATCGATCTGGAAACGGCCGAAACGGTTATCCGCTCTTTTTCAGATCCTGTTACGGGCGAATTCCTGGTTCCGATTACCACGGGCAGGGATTATGCACTGAATGTTTCGGGCCCCGGCTATCTGTTCTACTCCGACCACTTTTCGCTTAGCGGATTTGCTCACCAAACCGACCCGTATCTTAAGGATGTGCCGCTGTACCCTATAAAGGAGGGTGAAAAGACTGTTCTAAGAAACATATTTTTTGAATTCGACAGTTATGAGCTGAAGCCCGAATCAATTGTTGAACTGGAGTATCTGGTGGAGTTTATGGAGAACAACCCGGGAATACAGATACGTATTAACGGGCATACAGATAATATAGGGGGAGCCGGTTACAATATGGAGTTGTCGGAAAAAAGAGTTGAATCTGTTGCCGATTATTTGCTGCAGGCAGGCATTGATCCGGGCAGGGTTGAATATAAAGGCTATGGAGAAACCATGCCTGTTGCCACAAACGAAACCGAAGAGGGCAGGGCACAAAATCGACGGACAGAATTTGAAATTGTCGGGTTTAACAGCCATTAGGCTGCCAGGTATATTCACCCGGGTTTTGCTGACTTCTCTTTGTGCCCTGCAGAAACTATGAATGTCCGGGCTTAAAAAGGGCCGGCCGTGGTATTAACCGGAACTGTTGTCAGGGATACGCAGCAGATAGTCAGGCTGAAACAGTTTTTACTGTTATCTCAGGAGGTGAGGCCATATGTTTCTTGACCGTGCAAAGGTCGGCTGCCTTTATTACCGCATCCTTGTATTTTTCAGGAAATCCGGCGGGCAGTTCGATGTCGATGCTGATCTTGTCAATCAGCTTTTTTTCCGGATTGTAACTCATTTTCTGAACAAGTTTTATATTATCTGAAGGGATGCCTCTCTGGTCGCAGAATGATTTCACGTATATTCCTGCACAGGTCCCTATTGATGCGAGAAAAAGCGTAAACGGCTCGGGAGCGCTTCCTTCTCCACCGGATTTAACTGATTGGTCGGTTTTAATGAGCATGCCCTTATACTCTGCATTGACTTTCTTTCCGTTATCAAAAGTTATTGTCATTTCCATAGCTTTTATTTTTGTTGTGTTAATAATGCAAAGATATTGATATTTGAATGCCGGTAAAACCTAATGTTTATGAATCTTCCGTGCACATTATATAATTGCAGTTGGCAGGAGGTGCCTTTGGCTTGTTATGTTATCTTTTGTATATTGGCGGACTGACATTATTTTGCAAATATCTAAACTTACTTGTCATGGAATGCAAGATTGAAAAGAACAAGCAGATATGCAATTGTACCTACTCATGCAGCCGCAGGGGAATGTGCTGTGACTGCCTGCATTATCACCGGCGGATGGGACAACTTCCGGCCTGTTATTTCGGCGCTGAGGCTGAGCGCACCTATGACCGCAGCATAGAGAATTACCTCAGGAACCGTTAACTATTGCTCCGGTTATTGGAGCAATAGTAACCCAGTTTGTAATGGGCTCACAAACAAAAAGACCTGCACAACCGGGCAGGTCTTTTGTAATATTGCCAGCCGCCCAAAGGCAGCAGCACAGTCGGGTGAACAATTGGGTAACCGGCTACTCGCTTTTATCGGGGAATTCCGGGATCGGAGGTACCCACTCGTCCCATTCCTCTATTTTTTCGAGGATCACTTCAATTGCCTTGTTAAGCTGATCATCAATTCCCCTGAATTCTCTTGCAGGGTCATTGTCGATCCATATATCGGGTTCCACTCCAGTTCCTTCGATGATGAAACCGCTCCCGTCTGCCGCATATGGAGCATATGAGGGTGTTATGATGGAACCGCCGTCAATGCATGGGATGGCACCGCTGTAACCCACTACCCCACCCCAGGTGGTTACGCCTATTATCTTTCCGATATTATGTTCCCTGAACCTGTAAGGGAACAGGTCGCCGTCAGAGGCCGAATACCTGTCTATCAGAGCTACTTTGGGCCCTACATGAGTGCCTACGGGATTCACCGAGCCCTGCGTCTGGTTGGTATGCATGG
Organism: Bacteroidales bacterium; assembly: GCA_007131165.1. GTDB lineage: Bacteria > Bacteroidota > Bacteroidia > Bacteroidales > PUMT01 > PXAP01. The sequence continues at coordinate 10,611 of SLRB01000354.1, forward strand.
TAGCATAGGTCATCGTCCTCTGTAATCTTTCGATGATCATTGGTGATACATTGCCTCCCCCGTTACCCCGGTCGTCAATAATCAATCCTCTTTTCTGCAATTGGGGGTAATAGAGTCTTGCCCACTGGTTCAGGCCGTTTACTCCCATATCGGGTATATGAATATATCCGACCTGTCCGCCGGTCGCTTCATCAACTTTGCGTA
>SLRB01000380.1 GCA_007131165.1 Bacteroidales bacterium
AACGTTTAGCTTCAACATAAATATATTTTCATCCGTCTTTGTGCAATCCGGCCGAAAAAGCTTTCATGTAAAATTGTGTACGCTATAGCTTGGGCACTATTACACTGATATTCTGCTTTATACACATCAAACAGAAGTAGTTGTCATAGAAAAATCAAGCAGCTGTTTTTATTAACAAAAACGTATTGTTTTCAACATTCATGTCTCAAACATAATACCCGGTATTTACCACGATCGATTGTGGCAATAATACTATTGTTGAATTTTTCCACACACAGTAACCGCTCTCAAGATCATAATTGCCAATTCGCATCCTTTCCTGGCCCCTGTTTTACAAGTATTTAGGCAGTTCATACAATATGATGAGTTATCCTGTCCTTATTCAAAGGCTTTGGTTCAGTTGTTGCACATTTCCTTTCAAAAAAAGGAGGACACAATTATGGCTTTGAATTTTGAAAAATATGCACAGGAAGGGAACCTGTTTATGAAAAACCTTGCAAAAAACCTTGGTCACCCTGAGGAGATAGGCAGAACGGGAATAATTCTGCGAGCAGTACTTCACACCCTTCGTGAGAGAATAACCATAAGCGAATCATTTAACATGTTATCGCAGTTACCCATGTTCCTCAAAGCGGTTTATGTGGATAACTGGAAATACCGCGAAAAACCTATTGGTATTAAAACAATAGAAGAATTCTCAAGTGAAGTGGAAAAGCACCAGGCACAATATGGAGAACAGGAGTTTGACTGGGGGCAATCGACCGAAAAAATTGTAAAAACAGTCTTTCGTGAACTTGGAGCCTACATCTCAGAAGGAGAGTTTGAAGATATAATGGCACAAATGCCTAAAGAGATAAAAGGACTGTTCAGAGAAACCGTTCATGCCCACAAATAAGGTTAATCAATTTAATAATCAATGAATTGGATTTTCAATTAATTCATGTTATGTGTTTCAAACAAATGGATCCCCCTGGTTTGTTAATGTCTGTTTATGTGATTTAGCATAAGGGGTCTTCATTCTAAAAAATTTAAGCTTATGTCATTTAATATTACAACACCGGCCTTTGAGAACGGCGCAAATATCCCAAAAGTTCACACCTGCGATGGTGACGATGTTTCACCACTGCTAAGATGGGATGGGGAACCTAAGGATACTGCATCATTTGCATTGATTATGGAAGATCCGGATGCACCGGGCGGATCATTTGCACACTGGATTGTATATAACCTTCCGCCGGATTGCAATGAACTGGAAAAGATAATTCCAATGAAAAGGCACCTTGAAAACAAAGCTATCCAGGGGAAAAATGACTTCGGGAAGATAGGATATAACGGACCATGTCCCCCCAAGGGTGAGGAACACCGTTATTTTTTCAGGATTTTTGCCTTAAAAAAGAAACTACCTCCCGAGTCAATAAATAACGGTACTATGTTTTATGAGGCCATGAATGGCCTTATATTAGAGAAGGCCGAATATATGGGCAGATATTACAGGAAAACCTGACAACTGATTATAAAACAAAAGCAACAAATATTTTCTATTGTTTAACCTGTCTGCCAGAACCGGCAGTCAAAAACTTAATAATTATGGCACATCTAAAAAAATATTTTCCCGGAACTTCTGGTAATCTTGAGAAATTCTTTGATGAAGATCTGAGAGACTGGTTTTACTCAAATTTTGCAAGATCAGGTACAACAGTGCCCTCTGTTAATGTGAAGGAGACCGGTGATGACTTCCAGATTGAAGTTGCTGCCCCGGGCATGAAAAAGGATGACTTTGACATCAGCCTGGAAAACAACTTGTTGACTATTTCATCCGAACATAGTGAAGAGACTAAAGAAGATGAAGACAACTACACCCGCAGAGAGTTTAGTTATCAGACCTTCCGGAGGACCTTTAACATTCCCGATGAGATAAACATCGACGAAATAGATGCAAAATATTCAGATGGATTATTAAGGATCAGGCTGCCAAAGCAGGATGTCAGTAAGGACAGACCAGCCAAAAAGATTAAGGTAGGCTGAAAGCCTTGACCATGGCTATTGTACAGATAAACAAAATGCCAGTCAATGACATCATTGACTGGCATTCTATTTAGGGCCTAACCTTTGCAACTATAATCACAACACTGTGGAAAAATAAAGAACCTGTGTGAAAAAAATCTACAATCAGAGCCGTTTGCTTACTATGCCACAGTAATATCATCCAGAACATCAATTACACCTGCAGTGTACATAGCAATAGTATATGCCCTGTTTTTTTCTCTGTAACCAGGCAGAACACCGCTCAGGCGAACAACTCCCTCATTTGAACTTACCGTAACCTGATCATGATCGGACAAGCCAATGCGCTCCAGGGTGTTTTTAATGTCGTTTTCAATATCGATATCAATGACCGATTTGGTTATTTGAACTTGCAGATTATTTATAACCTCAATAACCCCTTTGGTATCAAGAGCTATGTGCTCAGCATGTTTCTTCTCCCAATATGAACCGGTAAACCCGGAAAGAGTAACAATACCTTCGCTTACATCAATCATTATATTAACTGAATCAATCCGGCTATTGGATATCAGCTTGCTCTCAATGTTTCTGGCGATCTCCTGGTCAGTCGGCCTGGCAACATCAGGATCCATTTCGATTTTTAAATAATTTTCCACTTTGATGACTCCGGGTACTTCATAAACAGCTTTTTCAGCGGCTACCTTGGAAGCATAGGTCGGCACGGTACCTTTTAACTGGACAGTACCATTATCAACATTCACAAATACTTCGTTCGCATTAACACTATTGTTCCACGTAAGATGGTCAACAATGTCCTGTTTTTTTATTTCGGCTAAAGTTGGACACATAATAAGATGTTTTTTTATAGTTTTGAAATCTGACCAATATCATCTGATTTTAACTCCAAAACCATTCCAAAACCAGATGACGTTGATTAAAACCCTCATTTAAATATAAAAGAGGGTTATATTTCAAAAACGGATTGTGTTGCCATCGGTTGGAGCCAATTATTTCCTGATTAAAACACACTTGTTTTTAAGAAGAAATACTCCATTTTCATGGCAGGACTGTTCCTGATGTCCCGTCATTTTACTCTTTTACCACCAAAAAAAAAGCCCCTCATTTCTGAGAGGCTTTTGCGGTCCGGACGAGTCATGGAATAACTATTTTGCATTTCTGATAATCTACCTTTTAACTCATTACCAATGCCTGGTTCAGGTGTCTGAATATTATTGTTAAATCCTTGTCCATTTTCATCATTAACTCAAAAGGATAACACCTTATCGCTGTCGACAACCCAATTGGTAAATTCAGCCATGGTACTGATTTCGGCTCCTTTAACAAGTTCAACATGCTTAAGCCCCCTGGCATCTGCACAGGAACCGCAAATTTTCACTTCGGCCCCTTTGGACAGGGCGATCTTCATCATCCGTTCAATGTTATAATATCCGTTTGGCGTGGTTTGATTAGCCACGGCACATGTGGCTGCATCAGCCATTAAGAATATCCTGACCTTTGCCTGTTCGTGATCTTTTGCGATTTGGTTAGCCAGCCGGAAAGCATTGTAAGCTTTTTCCGTCCCGTAGGGAGCATCGTTAATTACTATCAAAATCTTTTGCATTCTGGTAAATTATAAATTTTTGCTAAGTTCTATCCAAAGTTAATTAAAATGTTCCAGTTACTGATTTTTACCTCATGGTAAATTTTTTGAGCTAAAAGAATTATTTATATCTCATGGTTATGAGAGTTTTAATGAAGCATCCGAGATAACCCTCACTGCATGATTAATCAGTTACTGACCGGTGTTTTTGGAGATCACGGACCATTTTGTCCGCAAGATGCATATCATTCATCAGTGTCTGAAAACTGCCGATGATTTCTTTAACAAGAATTTCGGTTTCTGCATCTGTTGTAAAGACCTTTTGCGCTTTTCCCCGGGTGATTAACCCTGAGAGGTATTTCTTCGCCGTGTCTTTTATTCCTGAGATTATTTTATCGGCACCGCTGTATTGTCTGGGAATATCCTTGTCGAAAACTATAGTCAGGTAATAAGGTTTTTGTTTGAATAAACGGTGCAACTGCTTAAAAAGCATCTCAAACTCTTCAGCAGGAGAATTCTGACCGGAATAAATTCCGTCAACTATTTCTTTCAGCTCTTTTGTGAGTTGAAAGAAAAGTTGTTCGTAAATTTGATCTTCTTTCCCGACCAGGGTGAAAATTTCGAAACCTTGCATTTCGGGTTGTTTGGCAAGCACATCGAGGCTAAATGCCCCGGGTCCGTTTTCAGCGAGTAGCCTTCCGCTTGTTTCAATAATTCTCTTTTCTGTTTGTGTTTCCATTACTTCTGTTATTGATTAAATGATTACTAACCAGCACTGCGCAACATTTGATTCTAAAAACTATATTTAACTTTCACATACACCATGTCATTATCACTGTACTGCCCGAATCTGCCTTTGTCCCCCAGAAAGATGTTTGCGCCTCCGAGGACTTCAAAACCATCGGTGAAGGCATAGGTGACTTTTGGGCGTACCAGCGCATCCCCATGATTGAGTCCTATGTATGAAAACAGTTCTACCCACAGTTTTTCCCTGAAATAATCCTTTCTTGCCAGGAAGGTCATGGTGCTTTCAAACTCATCATTGCGGATTGCCCGGTCATAATCCAGGATATACTCCTGGATGAATTGCGCGCTCATCGTAACTCCGGCCAACGTGTAATCCACTCCTGCCATATAGTGAAGGTTGTCCTTGCTGACCACTGCACCAGTCACTGAAGGGTCTTCAGTTTGAAAATACCTTCCTGTATAGTATGCTCCCTCACCACGCAACAGAAAGGGTCCTGCGGGAGTGCTGAAACTCCCCCCGGCCATTGAAACCCGGTGATATTGAGGCCTGACCGTCAGGCCGCTAAGCTGCATTGTTTCAGGGTCAAATTCCCTCTCCATATGCAGTGCAGGATCATCGTACCAGAAATACCCTCCTACAAGCTCAAAATCTATTCCCGGCGTCATGGCAGAATAGCGCAGAAAGACATCGCTGTTCTCAAGAGATGGATCTATTTCTGACAGGGAGTGGTCAAACTCCGCAGGAGCAGGGAAATCCATTTCCGGTCTCCAAATGGACCCCTGCTCTGGCATCAATGTAGGAGTAAAAACAGGGGACCATACCGCCTCGATGGTGCTCATGCCAAAATAGTAATTAAGCTTAAGAGCTGTTACTCCCATCCTGATCTCGTCAAAATCAGGGAGCAGGAACTCCCTGAGATCTTTTGGTGAAACAATATCGGTAATAAACACACCTTCAGCCTTTCCCCATATTATCTGTTGCCGGCCAATTCGCAGATCAAAATTGGTAAAGTACATATCAAGATATGCTTCCCGCAGACCCAGTTCTATTTCATTATCGAAATATTGGTACAGGTAAGGGTTGACCTTGAAGGAGATTTTTTCACCCCGCTGTGAAAAGTTCAAATTAAAGGTGTTTTGAAGTATTGACAATTCACTTCCTCCACCTGTCAGCACACCTGTGTAATTTCTGGCATATCCGCCTATCCGCAGATCATCACTCAAAAACTGCGTATTAGCCGGTATCAGATACATTGCTGTTATTATTGATGATAAAACTATTTTCTTATACATAATCGATATTTTTTATTATTCATTGGCGAGGCCCTGGTTATTTGATTCCATGCTTCGGAAACTAAATGTGGGCCGTGCTTTGAGCTACCATCCCCTATAAGCACTGGATTAATCTGGACCACGCTGTGGTCGCCGGCAGCGGGCCTAGTGTTTTCTACTGTCCAAGCATCATGTTCCTTTCGGTGAACATCCTGTCGGGGATGCCCTGGTTAATTTTTACATCCGAGAATTTCATATGTGTTGTATGGTCTCTCTGTACATTCTTCATCTCGGTTTCAAGGATGGTCCAGAAACCGTCAATATGACCATAATCCTTTATGGTAAGGGTTTTAAGGTGACGCCCCCTGTCATCATAAAACTCCCGTTTCAGTCCCAGATAATTATCCTTCATCACCCAGGTAACAGTTCTGGAATACATATAATCAGTGTCCTTCGGGGTGCTTTCAATTACCCAGCACGCTTTTCCGTCAATGGTCTCTTCACCTGTCAGCTTATGATTATCTTCATCCGGATGGCGCTCTCCAAGGTCATCATATGTAAAATCAGACCCCATGAAATAATCTCCTTTACCGTCACTTGATATTCTTCTCACTCTTCTCAGTGCCGGTAGATAGATCCACTGGTCATCATCACTGCCGTCGACATAGCTCCAGTTCATAAATGATGTACCCTGCACGTCGGCAGGCGAGAGAAAGAACATGATCTTCTTCTCAACATCGCCGTAATCCTTTTTATATTGCTGCAGGTTACGCACACGCCTCTCCCCCTGACGGTTTATAAGGGTCATAGTCAACCTGCCCTCTACATCATCCCCGGAAGGGTTATGGTATACCCTTTCCATTATCTCCTGCCCGCTTAGCTGTGCCGAAACATTCTGAGAGGATAATAATCCCAGTGAAAACATTAAAGCTGCCATAAGAAAGATCTGATTGACCACTTGTAGTTTAGCCTTTGGTCCGGCATTGAAGAGCCCGGCATCTTTCCAGTTCATGTTTCCTGTAATTAAATTGTTGGTTTTCATTTTAAATCCCTCCATAATTTTAATTAGCATGTCTTTCTGCTTATAAATAATTGATTGTTAAATAACTCTCCTTCTGGTTAGCCCTGACAGCCTGAAAAAAACTGCTTTCCTGATCATCCGGGTTCAGGATCTCCTGAGCCAGGATAACATGATCAAAAGATTGTATGATCACAGATATCGATAATATAAAGATCAGTTTTTGCATCATCCCAGGTTTTTAAAATCTATTTTTTCAGTTGTTTCTCCCTTGCTCTTAACAAACACTCTGTATATGTATATCAGCACCATCATAATGGACAGAGTTCCAATCAGGCTTGTAAACATGTTCATTGATACCAGCGCTCCAAGCGTACGGTTAGGCGGGAACACAGAGAATAGCAACACAAGAAAACCTGCAATAACCACAACAGCATTGAAGAGTATTGCCTTCCCGGTCTGTCCCATCGTGGCATGAAGTGCATCCTGACGTGATCCGCTTTTAGCAATGTTCATCCTGTAATTCTGGATAAAGTGGATGGCATAATCTATACCGATCCCGATAGCGATACTCGAAAGCAGCGCCGTTGTAGTGCTGAGCGGAATATTAAGCAATCCCATCACCCCGAAACTTATCAGTGCCGTTATTGTGATTGGTACCGCACCGATCAGACCTGCTATTATGCTGCGGAACATCAGACTCAGCAGTATAAGCACCAGGATAATCGTAATTCCTATGCTCAGTATCTGCCCCTCCAGTATCAGGCTTGTAAAAACCAGAGCCTTGTACCCTGAACCTGCATAATTGATCTCAATCCCATGATCGGCGAACCTCTCCTCAAAACCTTTTATTACGGAAAGAGCTTCATTAATGGTCTTTGAATCATCACCCTTTAGCTGGAAAGTCACATTGGTGCGGTTATAATCGTAATTTACCACCTTGAGAAGGTTTTCCGGATCACCCGACATCTCATACAGTAGCAGGTACTGGGCAACCATATCGCTGCTTGATGGTATGGTATAGTATTCCTCCCTGTCCTCGTTCATAACCTTGTTCATCCGCTTCAGGTAATCTGCAAGAGAAAATGAGTTTCCAACCTCAGCCAGTTTTTCGGTCTCCTCCTGCATGGTGTCCATCAGGCGCAGGTATTCAGGCTGCTTGAAAGCATCGGAGCTTTCGCTTTCCAGTATTACGTTGAGCGTTGAGGTGCCGCCGAACTTGCTGTTCACAAATGCATCTGTCTGAACGATATCGCTATCTCTCTCGAAATTATCCAGGAAGCTCGAGTTTATCCACACCCGTTGCAGTCCGATCACCGAAACCAGGACAACCACTGCCACCGCGGCATAAACCCACACCCTCTTTTTCAGCAGATTGTCAGCCATAGCATTCAGGCCCCCATTATTAAGAAAATTGCTGGTTTTTGACTTCTTCTCGCGAGGTTTATAACCCAGAAGCATAACTGCCGCAGGCAGAAAAACCATGGCCAGTATAAATGCCGAGAGTATACCGGATGCGGTAAAAAGACCAAAATATTTTATCGGGTAAACCTGCGAAGTAAGAAGTGAAACAAAACCTATCATGGTGGTGAAAGCCGCCATCGTCAGAGGCCTCCACAGGATGCCAAGCGTGTAGCGTATTGCCTCATACCTTGATGTATCAAGGTTTTTCAGGTAATACCGGTTCAGATGGTTGTAGAAATATATTCCATAGGCTACCCCGATCGCGATAAGCATTACCGGCATCATTGTAGATACCGAATAAATTGGCACATTAAGAACCGACATCAGCCCAAATGCCCATATCGAGCTTATAAACACGCTTAGCAATGTTGCCCCGGCTGCCCTGAAGCTTCTAAGCAGAAGATACAGAACAACCGCTATAACCATAAGCACCATGGGGACCATCTTTTTCATGTCTGAAGGCCCGAGAAGCGCCATCGTGCCTTCAACAATTGGCCGGCCTGCAACGTATATCTTCTCATCTTCACTTTCAAAGGAGTGTGCGAAATCCATTATCTCACGGTAAAATTCCTGCGTGAAGTACTCGCTGTCCATTCCTGCCACAACCAGTGCCACCGTTTCATCTTCCGAAACCAGTCGCCGGTATACCATATCATTATCCCTTACATCCAGACTTAGCTCCTCAAGCCTTCCCGCATCAGTGGGAACGCGTGTGTAAAATGACCTGACATCCAGGCCCCATTCATCTCCTGTTATATTATCGGCCGACCAGAGGGACATAATATCATTGGAATCAAACTCTTCCATATCCTCCAGGGCCACTGTAATATCCCTGATTTTCGCGAGTGTCTGAGGATTATAAATACCAGACTTGTTCTCAATTGCAATCAGGATCCCATCCTTGATATTGAACCACTCCTCTGCCTGGTCGCTGTAAATAAAAGCAGGGTGGCCGGAAGGCATATATTCATCGAGGTTTGTTTCCATTCTCGCATTTTTCATCATGGCAGTAAGGAACCATATGCTTAATATCAGAACCGATAACATTGTCAGCCATGCCAGGCCTTTTAGTTTTTTCTCGTTGTTATGCATAATTTTGTTTGTTAATATTAACTAACTTTAATTATTAAGATAATACTCATTTAATGAGTGCATTTTGATTTAATTATATCTGTGGCTTATTGCCTGTTCGTTTGGATTTGGTTATAGCAGTATAATTTTTTGTTACAATATCCGGGATTTTGTAGAAGGTTTAGGAGCCGTATCATTTACCTTGACAATCATCATGATTTCTGATTTTTAATTAAAAGTTTAACTGAATTTATCAGTTTCTGCCCTTCTTTTTCAATGTTAAAATTGTATCCTGAAAACTGCCACTGTTTCACAAAAAGTCGCAATGACCCCATAATTATAATTGCAATATGACCTGCTTCCAGGTCATCTCTGATTTCCCCCCTATCTTGTCCGCTGATAATTATCTTTCTTAATATCTGACTATTACGATTTATTACCTCAGCTATCTTTTCAATCAGAACCGGCTCACTGCGGAATATTTCCTCTGAAAAGATTACCGAGACCAGTGTAGGACTTTCGGCAAATTTTGAAAAATGCCGTGAGAAAAGGCGTTCTATCTTGTGAATAGCCCGGGTATCACTTTGCATTGCTTCTTCAAAAATACTTCCTGAACTATCTTTGAACAGATCAAGTATTTTAAGAAGTATCTCTATCTTGTTTTCAAAATGCCGGTATATTGCTGGTTCACTAATACCAATCTCTTTTGACAGGTTCTTTATTGTCAATCCCTGGATCCCTTTATGACTGATAAGGTCAAGGGCAGTATCAAGAATTTCTTTTTGACGTTCGGTTTGCATGGTCATTGATTTTAAATATTTCACCACAAAGTTAGTTAATGTTTACTAACTTGCAAATTGTTTAACATATTTTAGTATTTTATGATTTTTTTAACCGGTCAGTATACAAGTTCAGGCTTAATAGAACAGGATGCAATAGTTTAACCTGTAAATCTGGCAAACTATTTATCATCGGAGAAGCCATATTTCAACGCGGATTTAACCCTTCCATAACTTTCAAATATAATCACTTTAATATAACAGCATCTTCAATCAATATCTCTAATGCAACGGACGCTGAATCCGCTCCCTTTATTGAGGCCCGCCCGGCTGATGTTATCAGAATCATAATACATGGAGCGGCTCCAGGAATATGTGTTGTCAATTTCAGTGGCAGACCACCAGAAACCCCGGCTTCCTTCACTATAGAAGTCACCATCGACAAAACTCCTTCGTCCACCCGGATAAGCAGAAAACCCATAATCATCACTTCCATTGCCCCCATATTCCCAGCCTGAAAGTGATTTTAGTCTTTCACCTGCATTGTGTCCCCGGAAAAGGGTTTTATCCCATTCAGGGTCTTCAGTGTCATATTCTTCATCAACCAATCCTTCAAGAACTTTCCATTCATCATCTGTAGGAACACGCCAGCCAGCCGGGCAGAGTTTCCCTGTATTTACAGCATGCCAGTTGTAAAGTGCTCCATAAATTTTTCCGTAACTCTCATCATTATTATGATACCATGTATAGGCACCCTCATGTTGATCAGCCCATTCGTTGTTACTTGAAATATGGGTTATTTCTGTACCGTCATTATAAGTTGTGGTTTTCAGGTTTTCAACCATCCACTG
>SLRB01000133.1 GCA_007131165.1 Bacteroidales bacterium
GAAACTTATCCGTGTGGGTTCGGCGGAGCCAGGTAATCGGCGATGATAATAAAAAGCACCCTGACTATATAAAGGAACTACCAAACCTTTACATAACAGGGTGCTTTCTCCTGAAAATCTAATCCATCTAAAATGGCCTCCGATAATTTTGAACCCTTATTAACCTTTAAACCTCTATTAATATGACAACTTTGTCCACGTTAAGTATTACCGGAAATTGTAAATATTAGTGAAATTTGATCCCCTGTTTTCCTGTTAGTTTATATGCTAAATCCATTGACACCGGATTCAATGAATCTATGGCACCTATTGCAATGAACCACCACATGGCAGAGCACCGGGTTATCATATGGCATCTGGTATTTCAGGGCCGGAAGGCGGGAAAACCGTAACCGATAAGCGGATTAGACCAGCGGAGCCAATAGCTACAGATTCAGCCTTGGATTATATACTCCTGTTATCCTCGATCCAAAAGTGTATGACAGGCCCAGATTAACCCTAAACCTGTATGAGGTAGCCCTTCTGCGTTGTTCAAGCAATATCTCTTCAAGTGAAAGATCAGCTTTTGGTATTGCCACCTGATCGTTAATTAGATCAAAATTGGTTCTCAGGCTTAATGATAACCCCTGTATTATCCTTAAATTTATCCACGAGAATATTTCGAGGCTATTAGATTGAAAATCATGAAAGTGATGAAACCCAACAATCCCTGATCTTATATCACCCCATGGCTGACGAAAATTGGCAGAAGCAACTATGGCCTGTCCAAAAAGGATCTCCTCCATTTTATCAAATATTGTCTCCTCCACATAGTTGTAATATCCTGCACCTGCACGCCAGGCAAATGTTATCGAACGCCTTGTGGCCTCATCATAAGGAAAGACGCTGAATTCAACTGCAGGAGATATTTCGGCACTGAATTTCAAATTATCAAAGGTACTTATCAGAATATCACCAAATCCGCCGACAGACCAATGATCAGATATACTCACTACATGATAACTGTTAAACCCTCCCCGGGTCCGGCTTGTCTGAACCCAGCTGTCACTTGTTTTAAAATTACGTTCATTATAATTTCCGTATGGCCGCAGCCTGGTCCGGGATTCCTTCGTAATCCTGTCTGCAAATATCCCATATCTGAATTGACGTGTATTTCTTGTATCCTCCTGATCAAGCTCCCCTCCGGCATACATTTCCAGAACCCAGTGGTTCCAGGGATCAGTCTCTTCTTCAACCACCCCATCGCTTACCGGTATTACAGTATATGATATATCCATCAAATTTGAGGAACTCGATGCAGTAAGAAATGGCGCAAGGCCGTTTTTGATAACAGTTGTATATCCTCTGCGATTAGCATCGGCTGTGTTTGAAGACGGAGCCCAGTAACTAAGCTGATAGTTCATACTCTTGTACTGACCATATCCTATAAAAGAAATATTATATGTGGCACCGGTAGAACCGGACTGATTGCGTGAGATAATAAGGTGGACATCTGCCTGCTCCCGGTCTCTTACATATGTAACTACGGGTATTTCCTGCCGTATATAATCAGTGTCAATGAATCTCTCCTCATCAATAAATACATTCAGCCGGCGGCTGCCTGATGTGTTAACCTGTGAATATGCTTGGCAGCAAAAAAGTGTAACAAATACAAATACCAAAAAGTAAAACTTTCTAAATATTTTATTAATCAGGCAAATCTTTTCTCCATTCATATCCTTATTTTTGTCAGCCTAAAAGTACTTCTAATAATAAATTCACCACTCGACAACACTCCTAAAGTATGTTAAAACTATCAAGAGCATTGCCCGGGACAATGCTCTTGAATGATTCTAATTAGATACAGGTAATTCTTTCTACAATTTGTATGGATTCCTGTAATCGTAGTGTGTCAGCCTGTGACTGGCAGCTTCAGGGTCGTTGACAAACTGAAGTGTGGCAGGATTCCAGCGTACCGGCCGGCCAAGCTCAGTGGCAATATTGCCAAGATTACACAATGTGTTGGTGCTGCAGCCTACCTCCACAGGTGCAACAGGATCCTTGCGCGACCTTACGGCATCAATAAAATCCTGCATGTGAGGAGAACTTACCTCAAAACGCACTTCATCAGCTCCGGAACGGTCAACTGTATCGCCCGGTATCTTCGAAGGATCAGATGCCTCTATGCTGCGTCGAGATACGCGGATCCAGCCGTCAGTACCCTCGAACATTATACCCTGTGCACGGGCATTGTCAGGTAAATACGGCGACTCGGTCATTACTATTCCATTGTCATACTTGAATGTGAGCCACTCTTGTCCACGGTAACCCTTAGGGATTACCTCGCTGGGTCCCAAACCGTCCATACCAATGGCAGCCTGGGCTATGTCAAACATATGGGCGCCCCAGTCAGCCGTAAACCCGTTGCCTGTTTCACGATACCAACGCCAGGCTCCCCAAAGAGTCTCGTTCTGCACGGGATCAAGACTTATCGGGGGACACAGGTCTGGATGGTAATGAATCGCAGGATCATTCAACGGACCAAGCCAGAGATTGAAGTTCAGATTATCAGGAACAGGGTACTCAGGCAGGTCGAACGGAGCGGGTGGATCGCCAACCCTGGCATGGATATGGAGTATGTGGCCTATCGCTCCCTCCCGAACCATCTGAATGGCCTTTAAAAAAGTATCCTGTGAGCGCTGCTGACTGCCCACCTGCAATACACGCTTGTTACGGCGAACAGCACTGACCATCTCATAACCCTCCTTAATGGTAAAGGCCAGGGGCTTCTGTACATACACATCCATTCCCGCCTCACAGGCATGAATGGTCTGCAAAGCATGCCAGTGGTCTGGTGTACAAACCTCTATTGCATCAATATCGGTGCGCTCAAGCATGCGCTGGTAATGCTCATAGGTGTCGCAGCGAAGAGGGAGGCCAACTTCTTTTTTCCACTCAAGAACACGGTTACGGAACCTTAAATTCTTCATGCTGTCTACATCACAGCAAGCGGCAACCTGAACGCCGGGCACACTCGAAAAGGCACGGAAATCAGATAATCCCTGACGGCCAAGTCCGATAAACCCAAGCACTACCCGGTCGCTCGGCGGTATACGCCGTCCGTTGACAACATAGCTCGGTAAAATAGTCAGACCGGTAAGACCGAGTGCCGACAACGCGAGGAACTCCCTGCGCTTCATTCCTTTATTCTCTTTATTATTCATATTGATTAATTTTTACGGATAATAGGTATGCTTATTACAATTATACTACAAAGACATGGCTGCTTTAACATACCGTGAAAGCAGTCATGTATGATTTACACAAGAATTTCCTTGCAATATTCTACACATCTTGTCACTTCGCGCACAGCATTACTATTTTCGGGAACAGGATACTCCAGCTCGATATCGCAAACAATTGGCCATCCCCTGTCCTTCAGCAAAAAGAGAATGTCATCAAGCGGCGTCCCCCCTTCACCCCACATCACGTTGGCGTTTGCAGGATCATTTTGGGGACCGGTCTTGTCTTTAAGATGAAGGCTGGCTATCCTGTCATGAAGTTTCTCTATTACATCGTTAGGGTGCCTGCCGGTATAACCGTAATAATGACCCACGTCAAAATTCAGCATCAGATTTCTTCCAAATGCAAGATGATCCTCAAAACTGAAGCCGGGTTGAGCAGGTTGACCGTGATTGTGCATTATCGCATAAAGATTGTGCCTGTCGGCAAACGGAGCCATGCGACGTGCAGCATCCATAGAAATTTCGAATGTTATACCTCTGGCACCGAGAACCCTCGCAACATTGAAAGCATAATCGATCTCTTCATCCGACCATTCCGGGCGACCCAGCTTTGCAATATCAATATTAACCCCGGCATCATTGTACATCTGACGAAGTTCCCTGAATTTGTCCATGCCAACAGATGTACGCCATTCGCGTTGAGCCAAAGCCTGTCTTTCCCTGGCATCACGGAGCTCCGTTGCCTGTTCATCTGTCAATTCAGTTCCCCTGGGATAACGCGGAACATCGATCTGGGGAATTCCAGCAAACTCTTCTATAGGACCTCCCATAAGCTCAACAGAGGTAAGACCCGACTCCTGCAAATATCCAAGTATATCTTCTGCAGTTGAAGGCATGCTCCGGTAACTGTATGTAATAACTCCTATCTGAACCCCGCCGAACCGTGATCCGTCAATGGCAGGCTTGCAACCGTACAACCGCGAAGGTACTAAGGCAATTGAGGCTAATGCAGCTGCACTGCCAATGAATTCGCGGCGTGATATCTGTTTTTTATTGTTTTTTGCCATAATGGAAATAATTTTATTGTTTGGATTTTCTTTAACAGGCGGGAATTCCTAAAGAACCCAGCCGTTGCGGTACTCATAATGAAAATGATTATTAGCCTCAGGCAGATTTGTTATGCTCATATTTGCTCCATCATAAACGAGTGTGACATTATCCCTCTGATGTAATACTGCAATATTGGCCAGCAGCATCATTTCTGTCATATCAGCAGCTTTGGCAAAATCATTGCACGGCCTGGTCCCTTTCTTTATCGCATCAATCCAGTCCTGGAAAATATCTGAAGTCCGCTCAATCCAAGGTTGGGGCTTTTCAAAAGGTTTCTCAGGTACAAATGATATATTGCTGCCTCCATTACCATGCATTAATATCCCCTTATCTCCGTAATAAATAACAGAACCAACAGCCCTTCCATCTTCAAGCACACCGGGTCGTGGTGACCTCAGGCCTCCATCTACCCACATAACCTTTACAGGAGGATTAATGCCACGGGCAGGAAACTCATATGTTACCATCATGGATTGAGGAAGAAAATCATCATTGTAAGGCGTTGATGTTGCATGAATCTTTGTGGGTAAACCAAGGTTCAAAGCCCACGCCGGACAGTCAATTATGTGTGCACCCATATCTCCCAGGGCTCCGGTACCGTAATCCCATAATCCTCGCCAGTTAAAATGATGTATATCGGGATGATAGGGTTTCTCAGGTGCCGGACCCAGCCATACATCATAGTTAATATAAGAAGGAACCGGCACTCCGGCAGGACGGCTTAGATTGCCCTGTGGCCAGACCGGCCGGTTTGTGTGCATATGAACTTCACGAACAAATCCAATTGCACCAGACTGTATAAGCTCAACCGAGTCCCTTATATCATCTGAAGCATGGCGCTGATTACCTACCTGTGTTACAACTCCCGTTTCCCTGGCAACCCGGACCATCTCTCTTACCTCAAATACGGTTTTACACATCGGCTTTTCAACAAAAACATGCTTGCCCGCACGCATAAATGCAGTTGATATACATGCATGGGTATGATCGGGAGTGCCTATGGCAACAGCATCAATCGAAGGTTCCTTGTCAAGCATTTCGCGCCAGTCAGTATAAACTTTTGCCCTGGGATAGCCATTGAACATCCAGGCTGCCTTATCAGTATCAACATCACACAACGCATATATATTCGCATGTTTTACCGGGTTAACCTTGTTGGGTTGAATAGGATCACGACCGGGCCTTAAAAGAGGAGCTTCCGGTTCGCATATGCCGCGAATAATTGCAGCGCCACGGGCACCGATACCGATACCGGCAACATGAAGCATATCACTTGGAGCAGTATAGCCTGATCCTCCGAGTACATGACGTGGAACTACTGTAAGAGCAGCCGATGCCAGACCGGCCTTACCAATGAAGTCACGTCGGGAAATGTGTTTAGAAATGTTTCGTTCCATCAGGATCTAAGATTAAATGTTTAATATGATACTTAAATGCTATATCCTGCTAACATTTTCATGTATAGCAAAAAAAAACGGGGAAAGGGCTGATTGTGTAAATTCATCCCTGTCCCCGAAATTTCAGTTGCAATTTAAAAGTGTCACCCTAAGTTCAGATATTAATAGTTAGGATCCTGTGTCAGAGCATCCTGAATATCAAGCTGAGCCTCAGGTAGTGGCCAGAATTCATCTTTGGGGGCATTAAATGTTGCACCCTGCATGAACGATCTGAATTGACTATCCTTTGCAACAAATGCATTCAGAGTTTCAGATATTATACCCCAGCGACGAAGGTCAAAGAACCGGTGTCCTTCAATTGCTGTCTCAAGTCGCAGCTCGTGCCTGACGGCTTTACGTGCATTTTCCTGGTTGGCAAAAGCTTCATGCCCGGCAGGATAAGGCTCAATAACATAGTTGGCGGCAGGCTGATCCCAGTCAACCTCGATCGGACGGCCATCAAATATATAGGTGGTGACTCTACCCATAACAGGATCACTGTCTCTTGCCCGTTCCCTGATAGCATTTACCAGCTCGCGTGCATAGGCGAGATCACCCTCCTCGACAGCTATTTCCGCTCTCCAGAGCATTATAATACCGAGGCGGTATGACCTTACATTCCTTGCTCCCCAGCCGCCGGAGCGGTAGAGCCCGGCTGTCATCTCCTCGGCTGAATAATGGAATTTCTTGGTCATATAGGGTCCCCCGTTACTCTGCTCCCTGATCCAGGACCTGCCCTCATGAATTGCATGGCCGTTAAAATCAATACCGCGGCGTGCAATGGTATAATCAACACGGGGATCAAGTGGATGGTCGGTCGGAACAAATTCCTCTGAGCTTGATATACCCATATCATTGGCAAGCGGAGTGCGATCTGCCGGATCAAGCACGGGTAGACCATCATCTGTCACCTGGAATGCCTCAAAAAGATCCTGTGAAGGCTGATAAAAGCCCCAGCCAACGGAAACAGGGCCGGATTGATGAGCGGTTGCCCGGTTGTTATTCAATGTGCTGCCGGTAGTCTCGCCGGTTACTGCAATCTGTATCTCGAAAATGGACTCCTGGTTATTATTTCCGAATGCGCTGAAATTATCATTGAATTGTTCGGCAAGTTCAAATTGACCGCTTGCAATTATCGCATCAAGCAGCGGCTTCGCCTGGGAGTGTTCCCTTTGGTAGAGATGGGCATGAGCCTTTACAGCCATCGCCGAATACCTGGACGGCCGTCCTACATTTCCAAGTGGCCGGGTTTCCGGAAGGTTGTCAATGGCAAACTGAAGGTCAGCCTCTATTCCTTCCCAGCCTTCTGAATCATTCGGCACATCTTCGGGAAGAGTTCCTCCCATCTCCTCGATTGTCTTTATATAAGGAATATTTCTGAATATCCTGGTAGCCTTAAAATGAAACCAGGCTCTCAGAAATTTTGCCTCTGCTTCAATTTGCGTAGCCCGGGGCTCAGGTACAGGATTGTCACTATTCTGAACAGCTCTCAGAAAATCAAGCACATCATTTGCCCTGGCAACCCCTTCATAGCAATCACGCCACCTTGCAGCCATATAGCCATTTGAAGGAAGAGTTTCCCAGCGCTCAACTGCATTAAACAAAAGCTGGTCGCCAAACGAGGTGCCCTTATAGGCATTGTCGGAAGCACACTCTCCGTATGTCCAGTCGTCAGCCAAAGCCCCGCCGAACATATTTTTGGTAGTAAGCCTGTCATAGGCGCCTATCAAAATCCCCTCAACTCCTGCCGGATTGGTAATTATATCACCTGCAGCACTTCCAGGAGGCTGTTTATTTAGCAATTCATCCACGTTACAAGATGAAAAGATCAGGACTGTAACTAACAGACTGGTGATCAGTTTTAAATTTTTATTATTCATAGTTATTTATGTTTTAATTTTCCTGGTTTATTACGACTTTTCTAAATGCCAATATTTATACCAAGCATAAATTGCCTCGGAGCCGGCCACCCACCTGCATCAACACCCATGTTTACACCTCCCCTTCTTACTTCAGGATCAAGTCCGGTGTAATTTGTAAGAGTAAAAACATTGGCAATATGTGCATAAAGGAACATCTGCCTGACGTTAAGGTTCAAAATGTTGGTAAGGTCATAACCAAGCTGTAGATTTTGCATACGCAGATATGAGGCATCTTCAACAAAATAGGTTGACGGATACTGGTCAATTTCATCAGAGAAGCTAATCTTTGGTAATGTGGCTTGACTATTGTCAGAAAGATATGGGCTTCCCCATGATTCGTAAAGCCTCTTCTTGCTGCGGTTACCCAAAAACTGTCCAAAGTCAATCCATCTGTTCACATAATTAACCAGTTCGTTTCCGTATGAACCGTAAAAGCGAGTTGACAAACTAAATCCCCTGTAATTGAGATCAATGTTCAGTCCGCCGGTAAAATCAGGATGGGGGTCGCCGATAATGGTACGGTCATCGGCGTTTATTACTCCGTCGCCGTTTACATCCCTGAACTTGAACTTGCCGGCCTGGTTGTAATCGGTGCCAAAAGCAGGAGGATGGGCAGCAGCCTCAGCATCAGTCTGGAATATTCCGTCTATTATATATCCATAAAATACCGGGAAAGCAGTGCCGGTTTCAGCCATTGTATACATCAACTGGCGGAACTGGCTGCCCTCAAGCCTCTCATCGGCAACCGGCGATAACCTGGTTATCTCATTTACATACCTCGACAGGTTCACAGAAAAATTATAACCAAGCTCCCCGCCTGCTGCTGAACCACGGTATCCCAATTCGAAGTCGAGACCGTTGTTCATCATTTCGCCTACATTAACCGATGGTGCTGAAGCGGTTCCACGCACATCAGGTATCCTTTGCGGGAAAAGCATATCTACTGTGTTCCTTCTCCAGAGATCAATGCTCAAATCCCATCGCTGCAGGAAGTTCATCTGCATTCCAAGATTGTATGTTGTTGTTGACTCCCATCTAACATCAGGGTTGCCTATCGAAGCTGCACGGAACCCTGATGAGCCGACTCCAGTATCCTGACCAAGGATTGGATAGAACGAACGGGTAATGTGAGATTCAAAAGTTGAATATGCGTTATAGTTACCCACACGGTCATTACCGGTCTGTCCATAACCTAACCTTAACATCAGGTAGTCAAGCCAGTTTTCGGTTGCAAAACTCATGAAATCCTCATTGCTGAGTCTCCAGCCAACTGATACGGCCGGGAATATTCCATAACGGGATTCGGAACCAAAACGGGATGAACCGTCCCTGCGCAACACCCCCTCAAGAAAGTATGTGTTATTGTACACATAGTTTATCCGCCCAAACATGGAGAAAAGCGCCCATTCACTATAACTTCCGTAGTTTGACTGGTCGCGTTCACCGGCGTCAAGAACCATATAGACCGGGTTCTCGAAGGGGTAATCATTGCGGGATGCACCGTGATACTGTGACATGTTATCCACCATCTCGGTGCCGAGAAGGGCAGTGAAGTTGTGCACATCGGCAAATGTATTGTTATACTGCAGGGTGTTGGTCCAGTTCCACTGGAAGCCGAAATCACTTCTCCTTGCAGAGCTGGCATACATACCTCTTTCGGAAAATGCCCTCTCAACAACCGAATACCTGTACCTGTCCCTCGCCCTGTAGGTATAACCTGCCATGGTTCTGAAGGTAAGCCCTTCGATAAAAGTTGCATCCAGATAAACATTTCCGGTTGATCTCAGCTCCTTGTCGCTGTCATCCTGGTCCCTGTGCATAAGAAATACAGCATTCCTTGCATTACCGGTTGCCTCGGCCTGGGTACCTGCAAAGTTCCCCATCACATCGTAAACCGGAACAATTGGCTGCATACGGTAAGTATACGATATTGCCGATCCTTCACCCTGATCGGAAAGGTATCCCCAGGTATCGCCATACTCGACCCCAACTCTTTTACCAACTTCAAGCCAGTCTGCAAGGCGTGATGTTACATTTGAGCGCAGGTTGTAGCGCTCATGGCCTGTAAGTATAAGTATACCTTCCTCTCTAAGGTATCCGGCCTGCAATGCATAATTGGTATCATCGCTACCTCCGCTTACCCTCAGGCTGTATTCATTATAGGGTGCTGTCTGGCTGAGTTCCCTCATCCAATTTGTCCCTTCCTGATTGGCCCTCATTATGATATTGGTAGGGGTGCCGTTCTCATGCGGCATCCGGTCATCATACAATGAGTAATCAGCCGTTGATGCACCTGCGGGATAAATATAATTGGGAATCTGGGGTGTCGGACCGCTCCCGTACTGGGGATGCCTGTAATCAACCCGGCCGTCATTTGCAGCTTTCAGCCATAGCATTTCACCATATTCCTGGGTGTTCAGCAGATCATATTCACGGATATTCTGCTTGAAACCTGTCCTTGCCATAACATCTACCCTGGCAGCCTGGCCCCTTCGGCCCTGCCGTGTGGTAACAAGTATAACCCCACTGGCAGCCCGTGCTCCGTAAATAGCCTGGGATGCAGCATCCTTAAGTACGGTTATTGATTCGATCTCTTCGGGCCGCACAGTTGCTCCCGGTACACCGTCAACAACCCAGAGCGGGCTGTTATCATTAATGGTACCGAGTCCGCGAATCAGAACTGAGGAACCTGCTCCGGGGGTATTGGAGCTGGTTATTGTCACTCCTGATGTTGATCCTCGGAGTGCCTGCGCCGCAGTTACAGCTGCCATATTTGCAATCTCTTCTGAACGGACAGCCGAAACCGATCCGGTTACTTCACCCACAGCCCGTGTGGCATAACCTACGGCAATAACCTCATCAATACCGATGGTCTCAGCTACAAGATTTACATTGATAACGTTCTGGCCATCAACAATTATCCTCTGGGTTTGCATTCCGACATAGGAATAAACCAGGATTCCATCAGGCGGCACATTGGGCAAGGAGTAATTACCGTCAATATCGGTCACAGTACCAACAGTTGTGCCCTCTATAACTATTGAGACCCCGGGCAGCGGTACCCCGTCCCGGTCAACCACCCTTCCGGTAAC
>SLRB01000214.1 GCA_007131165.1 Bacteroidales bacterium
ACCTCTTTTGTTTTTTGGTAAATCTACACCGACAATTCTTGCCATAATATATTTATAATTTTAATTTGGTTGCATTAGCAAATTTTTCTCCTGCTGGCCTTTTACCGGCCTGCAGGCCTGAAAAACAGCAAGGCATCATCCCTGCCTCTGCTTAAACTTGGGATTCTTCTTATTTATAACATACAAACGTCCTTTCCTGCGCACTATCTTGCATTCTGCGCTTCTCTTCTTAACTGAGGCTCTGACCTTCATAACCGATTATTTTTTTTATTTATACCTGTAAGAAATTCTTCCTTTGGTAAGATCGTATGGAGACATCTCCACTTTGACCTTGTCACCCGGGAGGATCTTTATATAGTGCATCCTCATCTTCCCGGATATATGGGCAATAATTGTATGCCCGTTTTCAAGCTCTACCTTGAACATCGCATTTGACAGAGCTTCGATAATAGTTCCGTCCTGTTCTATGGCTTTCTGTTTTGCCATGGTAAACCGTTATTTTTTATTATCAATACTTTTTCTATATACTCAAAGGTTGACAAGATATCGGCAAAGCTCCCGGTCACTGCCACGGCAAGTTCATAGTGTGCCGAAGGCCTGTTGTCCCTTGTACGTATCGTCCATCCGTCGGCTTCCTGGACAATAGCCCTGCCTCCAAGATTTATCATTGGTTCTATGCACAGAACCATTCCTTCCTTCAGCAGAGGCCCCCTTCCTCGTTTACCGTAGTTGGGCACTTCTGGATCTTCGTGCAGATTGGCACCAATTCCGTGACCAACCATTTCACGAACAACAGCAAAACCTGCACCCTCGGCGTGCTTCTGGACTGCATATCCGATGTCGCCAACTCTTCTGCCTGTTACTGCCTGCTCAATACCCTTGTAAAGCGCCTCATAAGTTATCCTGAGAAGTTCTGCCACATGCCGGTCTATCTCTCCAACAGCAAAGGTATAGGCAGTGTCGCCATAATACCCTTTCATCTTCACACCGCAATCCACTGATATTATATCCCCTTCTTTCAGAACATATTCCGATGGGATACCATGAACAACCTGCGAATTAACTGATGTACATAGTGTTTTCGGAAACCCGCTGTATCCTTTGAAACCAGGTTCAGCTCCATTATCACGGATAAATTGTTCTGCTTTCTGATCCAGTTCAAGGGTCGTGACACCAGGCTCAATCAACGATGCAACTTCTGCCAGTGTACGGGAAACAAGCTGGTTGCAATCCCGCATTATCTCTATCGCTTCCCTTTTCTTGTCATCCAACATCAAAGAACTTGTAATTTTATAAGGTCAGATAGCGCCTCCGCCGCTTCTTCCCTTTATTCTGCCAGTTTTCATTAAACCATCATAATGCCTCATCAACAGGTGGCTCTCAATCTGCTGCAGGGTGTCAAGCACAACTCCCACCATAATAAGCAGAGACGTTCCTCCGTAAAACTGAGCCCATTGGGCGTTTACGCCGGCAAGCATTGCAAATGCAGGCATTATCGCAACAATTGCAAGGAATATTGAACCTGGCAGCGTAATCCTTGACATAATGGTATCCAGAAACTCGACGGTCTTCTTCCCGGGTTTGACCCCGGGTATAAATCCGCCGTTACGCTTCATGTCTTCAGCCATCTGTGAAGGATTTATTGTAACGGCTGTATAAAAATATGTAAAAAGTATTATAAGTACCGCAAAAGTAAAATTGTACCAGAAACCGGTAAAATTGCTGAACGCGGCAGCAAAGCCGGTCATTGCTTCAGTTGGCGCGAAACTTGAGAGCGTAAGGGGAATAAACATAAGAGCCTGTGCAAATATTATCGGCATAACACCGGCGGAATTCACCTTGAGCGGTATATACTGCCTTACCCCACCATATTGTTTGTTGCCGACTATACGCTTGGCATACTGAACAGGTATTCGCCTTGTCCCCTGGACGAGCAGGATAGTTCCCATGAAAACAAAGAACAGCACTACCATCTCAACTATAAACATGATCAGTCCGCCTCCAACCTGCTGCTCAAGCTTGGCAAAAAATTCTGCTGCCAGCGCGAACGGGAGCCTGGCGATGATCCCAACCATTATAATAAGGGATATACCATTCCCTATTCCCTTATCGGTAATCCGTTCACCAAGCCACATTACAAACATGGTGCCCGAGATAAGTATTATTACCAGAAATGCCCAGTACATAGGCCCTTCAAGAACAAACGCCTGCGGCACCTGTGCACGCAGGTTGGTCAGGTATGCAGGCCCCTGGAAAACAAGGATCATAACTGTAAGATATCTTGTTATCTGGTTGATCTTCCTTCTTCCGCTTTCTCCTTCCCTCTGCAGCCGCTGGAAATATGGAATTGCGATACCAAGAAGCTGTACAACAATAGATGCAGATATATAGGGCATTATACCAAGAGCAAATATTGAAGCATTGGCAAAAGCACCCCCGGAGAACATGTCAAGCAGACCGAGAATTCCATCTGCTGTCTGCGCCTGAAGTGCAGCAAGCTCCGACGGATCAATCCCGGGCAGTACAACAAAGGTGCCTAACCGGTAGATCAACAGTATTCCCAGGGTGTACAAAATCCGGGAGCGAAGATCCTCAATCTTGAAAATATTTTTTATGGTTTCAATGAATTTCTTCATGGAAGTTTAAATTTTTACCGCTGTGCCACCTGATTTCTCAATTGCTTCCCGGGCCGAATCTGAAAAGGCATGGGCCTTCACCTCAAGTTTAGCCGTGAGGGTTCCGTTTCCAAGGATCTTAATCATATCATTGCGTGATGCATAACCTGCACTCACAAGAGCCTGTACATCGACCGATGATGCCCCTGTCTTATCGGCATAGCCCTGCAATACCCCAATATTGATACCCTTGTATGACTTCCGGTTGATATTCTTAAACCCATACTTTGGTACTCTTCTCTGAAGGGGCATCTGGCCTCCCTCAAATCCGGCCTGCTTGCTGTACCCGGAGCGCGATTTCTGCCCCTTGTGCCCCCTTGCCGCGGTATCTCCTGTGCCGGAGCCTTCACCTCGGCCAAGCCTCTTGCTACGCCTTACCGAACCTTTCGCGGGTTTTAAATTGCTCAAATCCATATCTGAAACTATGATTTAATTATTTAACCTTTTCGACCTCTATCAAATGACGCACCTTCTCAACCATGCCCATCACCTGGGGGGTCGATTCTGCTTCAACGCTGCTACTTATCCTTTTAAGCCCCAAAGCCTCCAGTGTCCTTTTCTGACGCTGGGTACTTCCTATTTGACTTTTTACCTGTGTAATCCGAATCTTTGCCATGATGTATCAGTATAATCTATCCATTAAAAACTTTTTCCAGCTGCACCCCCCTTAGTTCAGAAACCGTATGGGCATCGCGCATTTCCATAAGGGCCTCGAAAGTTGCCTTAACAAGGTTATGTGGATTGGATGATCCTTTTGATTTGGCCAGCACGTCGGTTATACCAACGCTTTCGAGAACCGCACGCATTGCACCACCTGCAACAACTCCCGTACCGTGTGATGCCGGCTTGAGAAAAACCCTGGCACCACCATACTTGGCAACCTGTTCATGCGGGATAGTACCTTTATGGATCGGTACCCTTACAAGATTTTTCTTTGCATCATCGATGCCTTTGGAAATAGCCGTTGTAACCTCATTGGCTTTCCCAAGGCCGAAACCCACTATACCGTCTTCATTCCCTACCACAACGATAGCAGAGAAACTGAATGTACGGCCACCTTTTGTAACTTTGGTAACCCGCTGAATGCTTACAACGCGGTCTTTAAGTTCCAGATCACTGGTTTTTACTTTTCTTATTGTTGTTGACATAATTAAAATTTTAATCCTGCTTCCCTGGCAGCATCAGCCAACGCCTTAACCCTGCCATGATACAAATAGCCGTTCCTGTCAAATACCACTGTTGATATCCCTTTCTCAAGAGATTTCTCGGCAATCAGTTTTCCAACCAGTTTTGCCTGTTCGGTTTTATTCACTTTACCAGCTTCTCCGACACTCTGCTCTTTTGATGAAGCAGCAAGAAGTGTCGAACTGGTCAGATCGTCGATAAGTTGCACATACATGCCCCGGTTGCTGCGGAAAACCGACATTCGTGGCCGCTCCTTGGTTCCCGTAACATGTCTGCGGATCCTCATTTTTATCCGCTTTCTTCGCTTAAGCTTAGTTAAAGCCATGATTAATTTCCTGTTTTGAAAATACTAATTATACACTTGCAGATTTGCCGGCCTTTTTCCTTATCTGCTCTCCTACGAATTTAATTCCCTTACCCTTGTAAGGTTCAGGTTTACGGAAAGACCTTATTTTGGCAGCAACCTGACCTATCAACTGCTTATCAATGCTTTTCAGGGTAATAACCGGATTACTTCGTCTTTCGGTTTTGGCCTCCACCTTAACCTCAGGGGGGATCTCAAAATGAATGTCATGAGAATAACCCAAAGACAGCTCAAGCACCTGTCCACGCGCCTCGGCCCTGTATCCTACACCAACAAGCTCCTGCCTGATCTCATATCCTTTAGAAACACCTTCAACCATATTGTATACAAGGGCCCTGTACAATCCATGCATCGACTTAGACTGGTTGTCCTCCGATGACCGTGACAGCACAACCTGCTCACCATCAACCTTTACAGTAATGCGCCCGTCAACCTGTTCGGCAAGTTCTCCAAGCGGTCCCTTTACAGTTACAAGGTTGCTCTTGTCGACCGAAACAGTTACTTTTTCTGGTATCTCTACCGGTAAATTTCCTATTCTTGACATTTTATTCCTCTGATTAATATACGTAACACAATACTTCGCCGCCGATACTCTTTGTGCGGGCCTCCTTGTCGGTCATAACACCCTGTGAAGTCGACAGGATTGCTATTCCCAGTCCGTTCAGTACTCTTGGCAGTTTATCCTTGCCACGGTATTGCCGGAGACCCGGCCTGCTTACACGGCGGAGCGACTTTATCGCAGGTTGCCTGGTTTCCGGATGATATTTAAGTGCGATCTTAATGTTTCCCTGTACACCGTCATCCTGAAACTTATAATTCAAAATGTACCCCTTCTCATGAAGAATCCTGGTTATATCTTTTTTTACGCTGGAAGCAGGAATCTCTACGATCTTATGCTTCGCCAGAATGGCGTTCCTCAGCCGCGTAAGATAATCTGCTATCGGATCTGTCATCTTAGTTATTTTTTAATTGATTACCAACTTGCTTTTCTGACTCCGGGTATAAGACCTTTTGAAGCCATCTCCCTGAATGTTATCCTGCTAACCCCGAACTGCCTGATATACCCTTTTGGTCTGCCTGTAAGCTTACAACGGTTATGTAGGCGGATAGGGTTGCTGTTGCGGGGCAGACGGCTTAATCCGACATAATCACCTTCCGCTTTCAGTTTGGCCCTTTTTTCGGCGTACTGGTCTACAAGTTTTTGACGGCGTTTTTCACGCGCTTTCATTGACTCTTTTGCCATTTCTAATTCTTTTTTACGTTCTTGAATGGTATTCCAAACTCCCTGAGAAGCGCAAAGCCCTCTTCGTCGGTGGCTGCGGTAGTCACAAAGGTTATCTCCATACCAAGTATTTTATTGATCTTGTCGATGTCAATCTCGGGAAATATAATCTGCTCAGCGATTCCGAGCGTATAATTACCGCGTCCGTCAAGCTTGCCGCTAACACCCCTGAAATCCCTGATCCTGGGCAGTGCGGCAGCAATAAGTCTTTCAAGGAATTCGTACATCTGCTCCCGGCGCAGGGTAACACGCACACCGATTGGCATGTCACGCCGGAGCTTGAAATTTGAGATATCCTTCCTTGAAACCGTCTGTACTGCTTTCTGACCGGCTATTGCAGTCAGCTCAGCCTGGGCAGTCTCAATGAGTTTCTTATCAGCTACCGCTGCTCCGACACCCTGGTTTATAACGATCTTTTGCAATTTCGGCACCTGCATAACGGTCTTGTAATTGAACTCTTTTTTGAGTGCAGGTACAATTTCCTTGTAATATCTTTCCTTAAGTGAAGGCTTGTAGTCCATTACTTTATCTCCTCCCCGGTTTTTTTAGAATAACGTACCAATTTATTTTCATCATTTAGCCGCCGGCCCACTCGAGTGGGATTACCGGTTGAAGGGTCAACCAGCATCAGATTTGTAATGTTTATCGGGGCCTCTTTTCGGATAATTCCGCCCTGGGTATGTTTGGCATTTGGTTTTGTATGCCTGGCCACAATGTTTACACCCTCTACAATTGCTTTCCCCTCCTTGGTTATCACATCCAGGACCCTGCCTTGCTGTCCCTTTGATTCACCGGTGATAACATAAACCGTATCACCTTTCTTTATATGGAATTTTCTGCCCATCAGAATTAAATTTAAATGTTCTACTATAATACCTCGGGTGCAAGGGAAACAATCTTCATATACTTGTCCCTGAGTTCGCGCGGGACCGGCCCGAATATACGGGTCCCCCTGATTTCACCCACGTTGTTCAACAAAACAACGGCATTGTCGTCGAACCTGATATAGGATCCGTCGTTTCTCCGTATTTCATTTTTGGTGCGGACAACCACTGCTTTGCTTACAGTACCCTTTTTTATTTCCCCTGAAGGGATTGCACTCTTAACGGTAACGACAATCTTGTCGCCTACCCCCGCATATTTCTTGCCGCTGCCGCCAAGAACCCTTATACAAAGAACCTCCTTGGCCCCGGAGTTGTCGGCTACATCTAGTCTGCTTTCTTGTTGTATCATCGTTATTTAGCTCTTTCAATTATTTCTACCAGCCTCCAGCACTTGTCTTTGCTCAAAGGCCTTGTTTCCATTATCTTGACGGTATCGCCAATGTTACAACTATTCTGCTCATCATGAGCCATCAGCTTTGTCGTTTTTTTGATGAATTTGCCGTATATTGGGTGTTTAACACGGCGGTTAACAGTAACCAAAATGGACTTTTCCATTTTATTGCTTACAACAACACCGACTCGTTCTTTTCTTAATTTCCTTTCCATCGCAAGAATTAACTTTTCTGTTTTTCAGATAACATACGTTGACGAAGCTCAGTCTTCAGCCTGGCAATATTCCTTCTGGTCGCCGGGATCTTTAGAGGATTGTCAAGCGGCGAAACCGTGTGGTTCATCCTGAGCTTAAGCAGAAGGCTTTTTTCGGTGTCGATCCTTTCCTCTATATCGCTGGTGGACAACTCCCTTATTTCTTTTATCTTCATTTGATTTATTCTTTAGATCAATTGGGTTTATGCTCAAAATCACGCCTTACTATAAACTTGGTAGTAATAGGCAACTTCTGTGCTGCAAGCCTGAGGGCCTCCCTTGCAACCTCGATTGGTACACCTTCGGCTTCGATTATGATCCTGCCGGGGGTTACCGGCGCAACAAAGGCTTCGGGAGCACCCTTACCTTTACCCATCCTTACCTCCGCGGGTTTCTTGGTGATGGGTTTATCGGGGAATATCCGGATCCATATCTGCCCTTCCCTCTTCATATGACGGGTAACTGCCTGCCTTGCTGCCTCTAACTGACGGCCCGTGATCCATGACTCTTCCAGCGCCTTTATTCCGAACGATCCAAATGCCAGTTGGTTACCGCGCTGGGCATTGCCTTTCATCTTGCCTTTTTGTTGCCGTCTGTATTTCGTTTTCTTTGGCTGTAACATTGGAACAATATCTTATTGTATGTTAGTAAACTATTTTTTTCTTCTTTTAAAGCCTCCCCTGTCCTTGGGCTTATCGCCGGCAGCGGGCCCGCTTGCTCCCAGGTTCGGTGAAAGGTCGCGCTTGCCGTAAACCTCGCCGTTGCATATCCAGACCTTAACACCGATCATGCCGACTTTTGTAAGTGCCTCGCTAAGCGCATAATCAATATTTGCCCTGAGTGTATGAAGGGGTGTACGGCCCTCCTTGTACATTTCCGACCTGGCCATTTCGGCTCCTCCAAGCCTTCCGCTTATCTGCACCTTTATACCTTCGGCCCCCATCCGCATAGTTGAAGCTATTGCCATTTTGATCGCACGCCTGTACGAAATCTTGCCTTCTATCTGCCTTGCAAGGTTATTGGCAACTATGGTTGCATCAAGTTCGGGCCGTTTAACCTCAAAAATGTTTATCTGAACATCTTTCTGGGTTATCTTCTTAAGCTCCTCTTTAAGCTTATCAACTTCCTGACCGCCCTTCCCGATAATTATCCCGGGTCTGGCTGTATTTACGGTAACCGTAATCAGTTTCAGGGTACGTTCAATGATTATTTTTGAAATACTGGCCTTCGCAAGCCTTGCATTAAGATATTCCCTGATCTTATGGTCTTCAACTAGTTTGGTTGAATAATCATTGCCGCCATACCAGTTGGAATCCCAGCCCCTGATTATGCCCAGCCTGTTACTTATCGGATTAACTTTTTGTCCCATTGACTATTATTTTGTATTGACTTCTGTCGGTTGTTCAACTTTGTCCAGTACCACTGTCACATGGTTGGAACGTTTCCTTATCCGGTGAGCCCTGCCCTGCGGTGCAGGCCTTAGCCTTTTCAGGGTCCTTGCCTGGTCAACCCTTACTTCGCTTACTACCAGACTTGTGTCTTCAATGCGTACACCTTCGTTCTTGCTCTGCCAGTTTGCAATGGCCGAGAGCAGTAGTTTTTCCATCCTCCGGGATGCTTCTTTTGAGCTGAATTTCAGGGTATCAAGCGCTTTATTAACCTCTTCCCCCCTTACAAGGTCGGCAACCAGCCTCATTTTCCGGGGTGAAGTGGGACAATTGCGCAGCACGGCAAAATACCTGCTTTTCTTTTCCTCCTTTATCTTCTGTGCTCGTTGTTGTTTTCTGGATCCCATCTCTGAAAATTATAATGAATGTTGTTTATTCCTATTTATTCTTTTTGCCTCCGTGGCCCCTGAACATACGCGTAGGCGAGAATTCTCCCAGCTTGTGTCCTACCATGTTTTCGGTAACATACACGGGAATGAATTTGTTCCCGTTGTGCACGGCTATAGTATGCCCCACAAAATCGGGCGATATCATCGAACGGCGCGACCAGGTCTTTATAACTGTCTTCTTACCCGCCTTGTTCATGTCGGTTACCCTTTTTTCGAGCTTGTAATCAATAAAGGGTCCTTTTTTCAGTGAGCGACTCATAGTGATCGTTTATTATCGGTTTTATTTTTTCCTTTTCTCAACAATATACCTGCTTGAAGCCTTCTTTTTGGAGCGGGTCTTGTATCCCTTTGCCGGCAGTCCTTTTCTTGACCTTGGATGTCCTCCGGATGCACGTCCTTCACCGCCTCCCATCGGATGATCCACCGGGTTCATCACCACGCCCCTTACCCTTGGTCTGCGTCCCAGCCAGCGGCTGCGGCCGGCCTTACCGGACTGTTCAAGTGCATTATCGGGATTGGATACCGAACCAATGGTAGCACGGCAGGTTACCAGTATCATCCTTATCTCTCCTGAGGGCAGCTTGATTGTTGCATACTTCCCTTCACGGCTGGTAAGCTGTGCATAAGATCCGGCACTCCGTGCCATTGCTGCTCCCCTGCCAGGCTGCAGCTCAATATTGTGAATTACCGTACCCAGGGGGATATCCGACAGGAACAATGTGTTTCCTGGCTCCGGGGCAATATTGGCGCCTGAAACGATTGTCTGTCCCACTTTCAACCCAGCAGGTGCAACGATATACCTCTTTTCTCCATCGGTATATACAACAAGTGCAATTCTCGCCGAACGGTTGGGGTCATATTCGATCGTCTTCACCACAGCGGGTATCCCGTCTTTGTTCCTTTTAAAGTCGATCACCCTGTAGCGCCTCTTGTGCCCGCCCCCAAGATATCGCATGGTCATTTTACCCTGGTTGTTCCTGCCTCCTGATTTCTTGTGGGGTGCAAGAAGCGACTTCTCGGGTTTACCGGTAGTTATATTCTCGAATGTCGACTTTATCTTGTGCCTTTGCCCCGGGGTCACCGGGTTTAATTTACGTACTGCCATTTCTAGTAAAGCTATAAAGTATAAATTCTGTTTACATTATCACAATTTCGGCGAAAACCCCTTTTTCTTTATATATTACTGTAAAAATCAATATTGTCGCCCTCAGCAAGGGTCACTATTGCCTTTTTAAAAGATCCTGTTTTCCCGTTAATAATTCCGGTCTTTGTATACCTGGATTTCGACTTGCCTCCGTATACTATGGTGTTCACCGCATCAACCCTTACGTCATACATCTCTTCCACGGCCTTTTTTATCTGGACCTTGTTTGCCCGCTTGTCTACTATAAAACCATACCTGTTCAGCTTTTCGCCGAGATTGGTCATTTTTTCGGTTATTATTGGCTTCTTTATTATATCCATGGCATTTTCTATTTCTGGTTGCTTAACATGTTGTCCAGAGTATCCACCGAACTCTCGGCAATCAGGAGTACCGAAGCGTTCATTATATCATATGTGTTGAGCTCGGGAGCCGTGATGATCCTGGCACCCGGCAAATTCCTGGATGACAAATAAATATTGTTGTTCTGCTCGTTCAGTACCAGGAGGGATTTTTCGCCGTTAACCTTAAGATTATTGAGGAAATCAGCATAATCTTTTGTACGTGGTGCCTCGAGGTTGAAATCCTCCACCAGCCTGATCTTATCGGCCTTTGCCTTGTATGAAAGCGCCGAACGCCTGGCAAGTTTTTTCACCTTCTTGTTCAGCTTAAAGCTGTAATCGCGCGGTTGGGGACCAAATGTGCGTCCGCCACCCCTGAATATCGGGCTTTTTATATCGCCCGCACGCGCAGTGC